>NZ_AMXB01000041.1:0-38843 GCF_000310125.2 Thauera sp. 27 | reverse complement strand
AACCCAAAACCCCCCCGGGGGGGGGGGGGGGCTATATAAGGAGCGTTTAGGTATCACCCGAACGAAGCCAAAGACTGATCGTCTTCTGACTGACGCCAAGCTCTACAGAGATCGCGCGCTGGCTTGCACCTGCAGCGGCCATGAGCCGCGCCGTCGCTAGTTTCTCTTCATTGCTAGTGCGAACACCTTTCCCGGTATAACTGTCCTGCCAGCGCGATGCATCCCGAATCTTTTTCCGCTCTTTGATTATTTCGGCAGGAGCCAGGGCACGAAGTTGCTCGGCGTGCTTGTTGAGCAAATCATGTCCAATCCAGTCTCGCAGCGTCGAAGCTCTGAAAAAATAGCGCGGGTCGACTTCACGTCCGCCCCAGGCGATTTTGTGCCCTTGGTCAGCCAGGTTGCGCCTGCTGATGACCGACGCCATCACCCCCAAGATCTCCGAATCAGAAAAATCGGTGATAAGCCGGCCGACACTGAGAATCTCTGATTCGATCGCATCGGGCTGAGCAAACCACGAAAGCGCGACGGCATGCAGGAACAGCAGTCGATCTCGGCAGCCTTCAGGCAACCGATTGCCATACTCAAGATCGACTAACCGCACCAAGTCTCGATAAACCGCGTACCACCAGCCGTAGATCGACCCAGCCAAGACAGAACGCCGCCCTGATCTGGCCGCCGCCGCATTGAAATCCGAAATGGATGCAGATGCTTTTGGGCGACCTGGCCGGCGCGGCCCTAAAATCTCGTCGGCCAGGCTATGTAGATCCCATTCCTGACCTGTGAGCATCAAGCCGCGCGCTTCAGCTCTGTTCTTGCTGTTAATGGTGCCGGACAGGCGCAGGACACGGGTGCAATCTCGACATGCAGGGTCAGCACCGATTGTGCTCAGGGTCTTGAGAGTTACGTCCTGGATACGCTGCCAGACAGGTAGCGCTTTGGCTGGCGTGGCACGCAGCAGCCAGTATAAATGGAGGCCTCGCCCGGAAAAAACCACCATGCTCGGTGCCGGCATACCTGCCGCTGCAAGAACATCCAGCACCAAGTCGAGATCCTGCTGACCATCCAGGTCCACATAGAGCGCGCGCAGGGACTTCAGCAAACGAACCTCGCGCCAGCCATGAAACTGGTTGATCGAGAAGTAGGCGTCCTGCTTGTGCCGCAGCAGCTCGGCGAGTTCAGGCAGATTATCGGTGGGCCGACACTTGATCCACCGCTTTCCATCTGGCGCACAGCGCTCCCATAGGAGCACGACGCCATGCCGTTCACCGCTGTGAACAAGGCTGGCGTGCTCGCCGGGCGATGAAAAATCGAAGCTGCCCTGCTTCAGCTTGCGGAGGCCGTTACTACTCTGAGCCATCGGCCTCTTCCTTGCAGGCGACGGTTTTGGCTTGAATTGAACTCAAGTCGCCACCTGGTACAGAGGTTGGTCGGCAAGGCCCGACGGTCACATGCAGATGACCGCCCTGACCGGGTCATTAGAGAGCCTCAGTACGGTTGCCAACGTCTCGAGGCTCTCTCCTTTCTGAAATCAGAATACCGATCGCTCCCCCTAAAACAAAACAAACACTGAGCTGCTGATCGGCTCCCCGAAATGCGCCTATCCTCTAGGCGTAGATACCGAATCCAGCCTCGCAGGGAGCAGGAGCAAAGCAGCTACGCGAGGAGCTGGATTAGCCCCGCTCCCTCGTTGCGCACGTTACCGACCGCCTTGCTCACCGGATACGCCGCAAGTGCCGCCTCCGGGCATGGGCGCACGAGCGCCTGCACTTGGTCGGCGGCAGTCGCCCCGTTGAGCCACGCCCACCAATCCCCCGGCGCCAGGATCACCGGCATCCGGTCGTGCAGTGGGCGCATCGCGGCATTGGCCTCGGTGGTGACGATGGTGAAGGTGTCGATCGCTTCGCCATCGCTCGGGCGCGTCCAGCGCTCCCACAGCCCGGCGAGCGCGAAGAACTCGCCCCCGACAGGGTGGATGTAGAACGGCTGCTTGCCGCCGCCCTGCCGGTCACTGAGTTGCTGCCACTCGTAGAAACCGTTCGCCGGCACGATGCAGCGCCGGCGGCGGAACGCCGCCCGAAACGATGGCTTTTCAGAAACCGACTCGCCGCGCGCGTTGATCAACTTCGTGGCGATCGCCTCATCCTTCGCCCACGACGGCACCAAGCCCCAGCGCAACCGGTGAATCACCCGCTCACCGTTCGACCGCTGCCGGACCACCGGCAGCCACTGCATCGGCGCCGCGTTCCAGCGCGGCTCGAAGTCGAAGCCTTCGGGCACCGCGTCGAAGGCCTCGCGCAGGCGCGATACCGGACCGTAGAGCGCATAGCGTCCGCACATGGCGTCCTCCTCCAGAGCCCCGGCGGTCGATCGCCGCCCCAAACCGGCCGCGTTGGGCGAAAATAAGCTGTATTTTTTTACAGTCCAATCATGCGCGTGAGAGTCATCGAACTGATGGTGGCCGGAGTTCGGCGCCCGCGCGAGGCGTGCCTGGCGGACCCCGGCATCACCGGCACCCTGAGCATAGGCGACATCCCGATCGGGACCGCCGAGAAGCGGCCGCTGCACGCGGCGCAACTGTGGGAACGCTGGGGTACCTCGGCCAAGCGCGGCCTACTTCCGCCGCTGTTCGACGTCCAGGTGCTGCGGATCACGCCGCGCGGGCTGCTGCTGCGCGGCTTCCAGGTCAGCACCCGGAACGGGCCGGGAACGACCCAGTACGCGCAGGAATGGTGGGCCGTGCCGATCGACAAGCCGGGCGCGGCTTAGCGTACGATTTTTTCCGTTTCGTGAGTTGCAGTTCAGTGCAGCGTTCCGCCTGCCCAGCCTTGGGGAGTGTCGGACCATGCCGAGAAAACGCCCCAGCGGCCGTCCAGCACGCTCCTGCAGCTGGATTTCGCCTGTACCTTTCCGTCTTCCCCTCCTTTTTACAGACGTTTTTAGCGGCTGTTGATTTGTCGACCTCTCGCTTTGGGGCGGTTTCCACAGAAACCCGGCTGAGGCGTCGGCCCGCTTGCGGGCGGAGGCCGATTTGTCCGGGTCTTAGCGCCCGTAGGGGGCCGCTTGCGGCCGGTCGGCCCGGCTTGCCGGGTCGAGCCGCTTAGACCGTCCCTTTCACTGTTCGTCGATCTTTGGGGGTTTGCTTTTTTCCTTTCTTCTCTTTGGTTTCGCTTGGTGCTCGGTGTGATCTACGCGGTCGAGCAGCACTGGGGGACCATCTTGCCCCCTTTGGGGGCCTGTTCAATGGGGAGGGGGGGCCGGCTTTGCCGGGGGAACCCCGAAGGGGTGCCCCTTGCCCGGTTTGGGCACGGAAAGTGTTTTCCACAGGCACAGGCGTCCGGCTGACGTTAAAGATTTTATAAGTTAAGAATCGCGCGCGCGCGTTACGACTGTGAATATCGCCCTGAAAGCCTTGCCGTTACTGGCTTCTGAATTTTCTGGCGTGGGTGATATAACGAATGGGGTGTGGGTGATATAACGAGCCCACCCACAGGAAAACGTGGGTGATATAACGAGCCAATTCACAGGCGTGGGTGAAACAACGAACCGCCCGCCGTGGCGACACGACACGTCCAAAGTGAGTCTTTGGGCGCTTATCGTCTCACCATAGCGAACCAGTGACAGCAACGGCGCCGGCCGATGACCTGAGCGTGGGTGATATAACGAGTCTGGCCGCAGGCACCCACCGGCAAGCGTGGGTGAAAACACGAGGCGTGGGAGTTCTTCAGCGCACACCAGAGACCCGCCGGGCGTGTGCTGATCGGCGCCAGGATGGCGCAAGGGCGAGTGGTGGCCTTGAGGGTGGCGGTGGCCAGTCCCGCAGGGACCGAGCGGATAGCGAGCCTGGAAGGGCATCCCGGTTTTCGCGCCAGCGAAAAAGCCCCTGTTCGTGGGGCATGGTGAAAAATGCGAGCAGGCCAGGTAGATCTGTTGTAACCAAGCGCGCGGACTAAGGCTTGCCCTTCCCCTTATTCAGCTCGGGCGGTACTCGCTTCGGGTTTCGCGTGTAGGAATGCACCGCGTCAGCCTTGTTGCCCTTGGTCAGCCCGGCAATCAGCCGCTGCGGGTTGCGGACGTAGAACGTCACCTTGTCGGCGTCGTCCAGCGTCATCCGATACTCGGGCAAGGTGTGCGCCTCGATGATCTCGCGGACCATGCGGCGGAACTCGCGCAAGGTGCCCTTGCTGCCGGCCTTCTCTTGCAGCAGCTCAAGGCCGATGCTCCACAGAGTTTGATGGCCACAATGCTTGCGCGCCAGTTCGTACAGACGCCGCTCCAGCGGCCGGCGAAGGCGGAAATAGTCCCGGTGGATGGTCAGCACTTCGTGAGCCTGCACCGCATTAAAAAGCCACTTGGACAAGGTGACTTCCACGGCAATCATGCGCTCGTCGTCGGGCGCCCGCTCGATGATCGTCCAGGAATCAATGATCCCGAAGCCCTCTTTGACGCGCTGTCCTCCCGTCCGAATGTCAGTCTTGATCGTGGTTCCGCGCAGGCGCTCTAGGGCGTTCTCGAGGCGCTGATACTCGGCGCCGCCGGTGGGCTTGTTGGTCGATACAAGGTAGTCATGCACCGTAAAGCGCACGGTCCGATTTTTGGCGTCGTCCCGGCCTCGGTTCAGCCCCTCGGTCATCTGGCTGACAACGTAAATCAAAACGTCCTTGTCGAACTGCGTCGCCCGGCCCTTGATCGACGGATAGACCTCGACGCTGCGGTTTCCGTCCTTGCTCTCCCATGTCCACGTCGACAAGTCTGCCTTGGTGGAAAGCGTGAAGATCGGCGCTTCCATGCTCGCACCGTCATCCTTCAACGCATAGTCAAACAGGTCGGCAAGGAAGAAATCGCGGTCTGTGTGCCGAAGTGGCAGCAACGCCGGGCGCTCGCGCTTGACCGGCACGGGCAACTTGGCCGACGTGGTGTCCTGAGCAGGTTCCGGCGGGGTGCCGGCTGCGAGGTCTAGAACGCCTTGCGTCTCGGCATGTGGGGGCTGCTGACGACCCTTTCGGGCTTTGGCAGAGCTCTCCATTCGGACTCTCCTGGGTTTCCTGAGAGACAAAGGGCGCCCCCTCCTTGAAGAAAACAGGGTCACCACAGTTATTGCAGAAAACCTTAAATACGTTTTTACGTATTTCCGTATTTCTGCACAAGAAGCTCACGTACCTCATCCGCGATCTTCGTTCCTCGTATTGCACATTGAGACTTGATCGCTCGATGCAAACTCATCGGAACGTCTATGGTGAGCCGCTTCATCGGCTCCGGCCCCTCAGCCGGAGCACGGCTTTCCACCCACGCATCAGCAGCGGCCGGCGCCAGCTTGCTAGTCGGCTTGACGCCAATGGATACCTTTTTTGTGCTCATCGTGCGAACTCCATCAGTTCGGCCGCTACGGCTTCGATCTCACTCGCTGCCGACCCATTCTGATCAATCTCATGTACTGCTAATCCCTGAGCCGCCGCTTCAGCGAAAACAACCCGCTGCGTGACACTAGATGCCAACACTTGGAAGGGATACGCCGCGAGGGCTTCACGCACGTCACGACCAATTGCCGTATTTGCGATTTTACGATTAACCACAAAAGCGGCTTTCAGACTTTCTTTGTAGACACGTGCCTCCTCGATCAGCTTCACAACCTCCTCAGCAGCCCAAATGTCGTAGGGGGAGGGCTGTACGGGTATCAGGACCACATCTGCAGCCATGATCGCGGATCGAGCCAAGTCGGTGACTCGCGGCGGGCCATCGATAACGATGTGATCGTACCCTTGCCCGATCTGTCCGATTTCCTTGTGCACGGTCGCCCTCGGTAACCCCACTACGGAAAATATCGGTTCAGCCTGTCGAGCTGCAGCCCAATCCAACGCGCTGCCCTGGGGGTCTGCATCGATCAGCAACACCCGGGCCCCAGTGCGTGAGAGGCTGGCGGCCAAGTTCACGCTGAGGGTAGTCTTGCCTACCCCACCTTTCTGGTTCAGAAGTCCAATGATCATGTTTTCATTTTTCCTGCATTAGCGTATATACGATTTTACGACGAATCGCAAAACATTAAAACAGGAAAACATCGGCACTCGTTCAGATGGCTGCTACACGGCGTCAGGCACCGGATGCACTTCCCGACGACTGCAGGGCTGCATAGAGCGCGGTCTTGCTAACCTTGATCCTTCCTGCCGCCTCGCGGACATTCAACCCGCTGGCGATCAACTCTCGCGCTCGCTGCAACCTGTCGTTGGTCACAACCGGCTTTCGCCCGCCTTTGCGCCCACGGGCGGCGGCAGCGGCCAACCCGGCTTTGGTTCGCTCCCGGATCAAGTCGCGTTCGAACTGGCCCAGCGCCCCGAACACATGGAAGATGAGTCGGCCGCCCGAGGTCGTGGTGTCGATGGCTTCGGTCAGCGAGCGGAAGCCAACACCCCGCGCTTCCAATCCAGCGATCGTTTCAATCAGGTGCGGCAGAGAACGACCGAGCCGATCTAGTCGCCAGACAGCCAGCACGTCGCCCTCACGCAGGTAAGCCAGCGCCTCAGCCAAACCGGGGCGGTCCGCCTTCGATCCGGAAACCGTATCCTCGAAGATCCGCGCGCATCCGGCCGTTCGCAGCGCGTCCGTCTGTAAGCCGGTGTCCTGCTCCGCAGTCGATACCCGTGCGTAGCCGATCAGAGCCATGATTGCCCACCTTTTGTCCGTAATCTCGTCCGTCTATCTTATTGTCCGCAAACCCATTGATCAATTATCTTTCCGGACATCCTCGCGCTTGTCCGGCTAATGATCGTTTGAAGGACAGGACAGGAGAAACAGGAGTATCCTTAAGTATTACTTCTCGATAAGAGAACAGTCATGGCAACCTCCCTCAAGATTGACGACGCGTTGAAAGGGCGCATCCAGCAACTCGCCGGTCAGCGCCGCCGCTCGGCACACTGGATCATGCTCGAAGCGATCCAGCAGTACGTCGAGCGGGAGGAAGCCCGTGAACGCTTCAAGCAAGAAGCCTTGGCATCGTGGGTGACCTATCAAGAAACCGGCCAGCACCTGACAGGGCAGGAAGTTCGCACCTGGTTGAACACCTGGGGCACCGATGACGAGACGACGGTGCCCGCGTGCCACACGTAATCGTTACCGCAGGCGCAGCGGAAGGCTTGGAACGATGCCGCCAGTTCCTGGCCACCAAAGCACCGGAAGCCGCTCGGCGGGCGGGTCAGGCGATCGAGCGGCAATTGCGGCTTCTGGAAACAGCTCCCGACATTGGCAGACCGTTCCCTGAGATGCCTGAACTGCGCGAGTTGGTGATTGCCTTCGGGGACTCCGGCTATGTCGCACTGTATCGGCATGAACCGACAGCTGATGCGGTGTATGTCTTGGCATTCCGGCATCAGAAAGAGGCCGGCTACTAACTCTCCGGGGATCACAGGCTGGCTTCAGCCTCTGCGCGGACGCCTTCCAACACCGATGGGGTCGGGCTACAGCCCGACCCTCTTTACCTTTTCGTACGAGCGACAATGTCAGAAGAACAACGCCGGCAACTCCAGCAGCAGCTCTGGAACATCGCCAACGCCCTCCGGGGGAAGATGAACGCCGACGAGTTCCGGGACTACATCCTGGGGTTCATCTTCTACAAATACCTTTCCGAGAAGATCGCCAGGTTCGGGGACGAAGTTCTCGAGGCGGACAAACTGAAGTTCACGGACCTCGACGAGGCGACCGAGGAAGGTCTTGCCATGATCGATGCCGTCCACGAAGCGGCCGTGCAGGAGCTCGGATACTTCCTGAAGCCGTCGGAACTCTTCCATTCGCTCGCCCAGCGCGGAACCAACCGGCTCGAGGCAGGCGGGAACGGAGAGAGCTTCAACTTCATCCTTGGCGACCTCGCCAAGATCCTGAAAAACATCGAACAGAGCACTCTCGGCACCGACAGCGCGGACGACTTCAGCAACCTCTTCGAGGATCTCGATCTCACCTCATCGAAGCTAGGCGCCACGGAGAAGGCCAAGAACGACCTGGTCGCGAAGGTCCTCTCCCACCTCGACAAGATCGACTTCAACCTCTCTGACACGAACGCCGACGTGCTCGGGGACGCCTACGAGTACCTGATCGGCGAGTTCGCCGCCGGCGCAGGGAAGAAGGCCGGAGAGTTCTACACCCCGCAGCCCGTTTCCACTCTGCTCGCCAAGCTCGTGACCATCGGCAGGACGAAGCTGAAGAGCGCGTACGACCCGACATGCGGCAGCGGATCGCTGCTCCTGCGCGTCAAGCGCGAAGCCCACGGCGTCGACAAGATCTACGGCCAGGAACTCAACCGCACGACGTACAACCTGGCGCGGATGAACATGATCCTCCACGGGGTTCATTACAGCGACTTCGACATCCGCCAGGAGGACACCCTTGAGCACCCGCAGCACCTCGGGCTCCAGTTCCAGGCGATCGTCGCCAACCCCCCGTTCTCGGCCCACTGGAGCGCGAGCCCTCTCTTCATGAACGACGACCGGTTCAGCCAGTACGGCAGGCTCGCGCCGGCAAAGAAGGCGGACTTCGCCTTCGTCCAGCACATGCTCTCGCACTTGGCGGAAGACGGCACCATGGCCGTCGTCCTCCCCCACGGCGTGCTTTTCCGCGGTGCGGCCGAGGGCGTAATCCGGCGTTACCTGCTGGAGAAGCTGAACTGCCTCGACGCGGTGATCGGCCTGCCGGCGAACATCTTCTACGGCGCGGGCATCCCGACGTGCGTCCTGGTCTTCAAGCGCTGCCGGAAGAATCCCGACGACGTGCTCTTTATCGACGCGAGCCAGCACTTCGACAAGGTCAAGACCCAGAACGTCATGCGTCCCGAGCACATCGAGAAGATCGTCGCTGCATACAAGGCGCGCAAGGACGAGGAGAAATACAGCCGCGTCGCTAGCCTGAAGGTAATCGCGGAGAACGACTACAACCTCAACATCCCGCGCTACGTGGAGACCTTCGAAGCCGAGGAGCCGATCGACCTCGAGGCGGTCGCTGCCGAATTGGCCAGGCTCGAAGAGGAAAGCCGCAAGACGGACGAGACGATCGCCGCCTTCTGCCGCGAGCTCAGCATCACACCCCCGTTTAAGGCTTAGGAGGACGGCTGAATGAGGAAGCCGAATCTCCGGTTCGCAGGGTTCGAGGATGAATGGAAGGAATCCGAGATCAAAAACGTCCTGCGCAAGATCTCGCGGCCTGTCAAAGTCGCATCTACAAGCGAATACCGCCAAATCGGCATCCGTTCCCATGGGAAAGGAATATTCCATAAGGCGCAGGTAACGGGAGCGGCGCTCGGGGACAAGCGCGTGTTCTGGGTTGAACCGAACGCGCTGGTCGTGAACATCGTGTTCGCTTGGGAGCAGGCGGTAGCCGTCACGACCGAGCGCGAAAAGGGAATGGTGGCCTCCCACCGGTTCCCGATGTACGTCGCGAAGGAGTCCCGGGCGGAGCCGGAGTTCGTCCTTCGGCTATTTTTGACAGGCAAGGGGAAGAAACTTCTCGAGCTCGCCTCTCCGGGAGGAGCCGGGCGAAACAAGACCCTCGGGCAGAAGGAATTCGAGAGTCTCAAAATCGTCCTCCCCCCCCCTCCCGAGCAGAGGAAAGTCGCGCAGTTCCTCTCCGTCCTTGACCAACGGACTACAGAACTCCGGAGGAAGCTCGAACTTCTGGAGGCATACGCCGGCGAGATGGCCAGGCGCATCTTCGCACGCGAGGTCCGCCTCACGGATGAAGCAGGGAATGATTTTCCCGAATGGGAACGCAGGAAGTTTGGGGATGTGTTCGATTTCTATGGGAACAACTCGTTCTCCAGGGATTGCCTGACGTATGAGTCAGGCTCGGTCAGGAACATCCACTACGGGGACATCCATTCCAAATATCGGAGCGCTTTCCGCATCGAGCGTGAGAACGTTCCCTTCGTGCGCCCGGAGTTCGACGTCAGCAGGGTGCCACCTGAGAACTATTGCCGCGAGGGAGACTTAGTGATCGCGGACGCGTCCGAGGACTACGACGACGTGGGGAAGTCCATTGAGATCCTGAACTTGTCTGGAGAGCAGGTTCTTGCCGGCCTGCATACGTTCATAGCACGGGATAGGGACGCGGCGTTCGCCAATGGTTTCAAGGGCTATCTGATGCGCTCTGAGAGCGTCAGATGCCAAATCAAGACGCTCGCCACGGGCGTATCGGTGCTTGGAATATCCAAATCCAACCTTGCAAAGGTAGACCTCTGCATCCCATCGAGAGACGAGCAGGTCAGGATAGCCTGCTTCCTGGGGGCCATTGATGACAAGATTTTCGCGATCAAGGAACAGCTCAGGAACCTAGCAAGATATAAGCAAGGACTCCTCTCCGAAATGTTCGTCTAAAGCGCGCTACGACCTACAAGCAGGATATCCTTTTGGATATGTTCATCAAATAAAACCCCACACCACGTGACGACTCAGTCGGAATACCTCCTGGAAGAAACTCTCCTCAAGCAACTCGAAGGCCTCGAGTACGAACGCGTCGCGATCGACGGCGAACCCGCGATGCTCGCGAATCTCAAGCGCCAGCTCGAGAAGCACAACGGGGGCGTGACTTTCACGGCAGAAGAGTTCGACCGGATCCTGAGTCACCTGAACACGGGCACCGTCGTCGAACGGGCGAAGATTCTCCGGGACAAGTTCGCCCTGAAGCGCGACGGCGGGGAAACCCTGTATGTCAGCTTCCTGAACTGCGACGAATGGTGCATAAACGAGTTCCAGGTCACGCACCAGGTCAGCGTTGAGGGAAAACGGAAGAACCGTTACGACGTCACGATCCTGATCAACGGCCTCCCGCTGGCCCAGATCGAGCTCAAGCGGCGCGGGGCGGAACTCAAGCTCGCCTTCCACCAGATCAACCGTTACCAGCACGAGTCGTACGACGCCGGCCACGGCCTTTTCCAGTACGTACAGATCTTCGTGATCAGCAACGGCGTCAACACCAAGTACTTCTCGAACAACAAGTACCAGGCGTTCCAGCAGACGTTCTACTGGACCGACGCCGAGAACAAGCGGATCTCCGATCTTTCCGAATTCGCGGGTACGTTCCTGCGGCCCTGCCATGTCTCCAAGATGATCACGCACTACATCGTGATTACCGAGATCGGCGTCCTCAAGGTCCTCCGACCGTACCAGTTCTACGCTGTGGAAGGCTTGGTGGACCGGGTCAAGAACAGCAACGACGACGCGTACATCTGGCACACGACCGGGTCGGGCAAGACACTCACCTCGTTCAAGGCGAGCCAGATCATCCAGCGCATTCCGAAGGTCAGCAAGGTACTTTTCGTGGTCGACCGCAAGGATCTCGACTACCAGACCGCCCGCGAATTCAACGGCTTTTCCAAGGGCAGCGTCGACAGCACGGCGAACACCCGCCACCTGGTAGATCAACTCAACGACGACTCATGCAAGCTCATCGTCACGACGATCCAGAAGCTGAACAACGCCGTCCTGAAGGAGCGGTACCTCGGGAAGATCGAGCATCTGAAGGACAGCAAGGTTGTCTTCATTTTTGACGAGTGCCACCGGAGTCAGTTCGGGGAAACCCACCAGAACATCCGGAAGTTCTTCTCGAACGCCCAAATGTTCGGCTTCACGGGCACACCGATCTTCGCCGACAACGCTAATGTCACGGCCGGCCTGACGAGGACGACGACGGACCTGTTCGGGAAGTGCCTGCACAAATACGTCATCGTCGACGCCATCAGGGACGAGAACGTCCTCCGCTTCTCGGTCGAGTACGTCGGCAAGTACCAGAAAAAAGAAGGGGCGAACGCTCTGGACATCGAAGTCGAGGACATCGACCGCAAGGAGCTCCTCGAGAGCCCGCAGCGGATCGGGAAGATCGTCGACTACATCCTGGCGCACCACGCCCAGAAGACGAAGCAACCGGACTTCACCGCCATGTTCTGCGTTTCCAACGTCGAGGTCCTCTGCAAGTACTACGAGGCGTTCAAGGAGAAGCAGAAGGACGCGGTCAACCCCCTGCGGGTCGCGACGATCTTCAGCTACGCCGCCAACGAGGAGAACCCACTGGCCAACGGCCTGCTGCCGGAGGAAAGCCCGGACGTCCCGACCGGCGCAAAGATCGACCAGAGCAGCCGCGACAAGCTCGACGCCTATATCGCGGACTACAACGCGGCCTTTGGGACCCAGTACTCTACGAACGACAGCCAATCGTTCTACGGGTACTACCAGGATATCGCCAAGCGCGTGCGCGAAGGGCAGATCGACGTCCTCCTCGTAGTTAACATGTTCCTCACCGGCTTCGACAGCCCCCGCCTGAATACCCTCTACGTCGACAAGAACCTGAGGTTCCACGGCCTCATCCAGGCCTTCTCACGGACCAACCGGATCCTGAACGACCGGAAGTCGCAGGGAAACATCGTCTGCTTCCGGAACCTGAAGAAGGCCACCGACGAGGCGATCGCGCTCTTCTCGAACAAGGACGCGAAGGAGACGGTGCTTCTCGAGCCATACGAGGACTACGTCGCGAAGTTCAACAAGGCTTCGATCGAGCTGCTCACGATCGCGCCGACCGTCGGCAGCGTGGACGCTCTTCCGGACGAGAACGCCCAGCTCGCGTTCGTCACCAAGTTTCGCGAGCTGATGCGCCTGAAGAACGTGCTCTCGACCTTCGCCGAGTTCAAGGACGCCGATCTGACGCTGGAGCCGCAGAAGTTCGAGGACTACAAGAGCAAGTACCTCGACCTGCACGACGCCGTGAAGAGGTCCAGGGACCCAGAAAAAACCTCCGTGCTTGAGGACGTCGACTTCGAGCTCAGCCTCATCCATCGGGACGAGATCAACGTTGCCTACATCCTCAATCTCCTTGTCTTGTTGAAGAAGCTCTCCCCCGAGGAGGCAACCAAGCGGAAGAAGGAGATCCTCGAAGTTCTAGCCGGCGACGTGAAGCTACGCAGCAAGCGGGAGCTGATCCAGGCGTTCATCGAGGAGAACCTCCCAAAGCTGAAGCCGGAAGAAGACGTCATCGGGGCGTTCGAGGGATTCTGGGACGGAAAGCAGAAGGAAGCGTTTGGGAAGCTCTGCCAGGAGGAAAACATCGACCCGGACGGCCTTCAGAAGATCCTGGGGACCTACGCATTCGCGAACCGGCTCCCACGCGAGCAGGAAATCGTCGGGACGCTGACCTACAAGCCGAAGATCCTCGAGCGGAAGACGATCCTCCAGCGCATCGCCGAGAAGATTAGGGCGTTCATCGACACGTTCATCGAAGGCATGGGCGGAGCCTGAGAAACGTGTTACCTCATCCTGAACGTCACTAGAGATGATGCAGGGATGCGGTCTCGTTACGACCTGGACGGAACCACCGAGCTGAGGATTCCGCTGAACCGAGCGGGTTCTTCAGATCTCAGTTGGCAAGTACCCATTCCAGGGCCAGCTTCCCAAGAGCCTTCACGCTGTCGAGGGTCAACTCGATACTCTTTTCCTTCGCTATTGTCTTGATCCGCTCCCAGACCGCTTTGCTGCGGATGGTGTCCAGCAGTTCATGACCTTGCCAGGTCAGTTCGGGAGAGAGGATCGCGTTTCCGCCGTAGGTCGTGATATCGATGGCAGAGATGAAGCCGGCCTTCCAAAGCAAGAGGGCATGCTCGCCTTTTGATGCGCTCTCCGCGGGGTACTCTGCCCCTACGCCATAGGTGAGATTGGTGCGCTCCGATAACGGGGTTGTCTCGATTTCTGTCAGAACTTCGCGGATCACGTCCCAGTCACGCTTCATGCTGCCTCCGATGCTGAAAGTGTCTCCTGAGGAGACACTATTTTGCCCTTCCTTTGAGCTTCGTTTCCGCCCATGCCACTAGCCGCTTCCCGAGCATGACGAGTGTGGGGTACATCACAAGGAGCACCGCAGGGGCAACGATCTCAGTGACGAGTTTTTCTGCCATGTCCAGCCTCAATGTTTCAAACGATGCGGATACCGCCTGTGCCTAAAAGGGGTCCATCAGTCGGTGCAACCGAGAACAGATGTGATTGCCATCCTTGCCGATCCTGTTCCATAGGGGTGCCCTTTTTGTTCGTAGGCGCACGCCCGAAAACCTTTTCAGAAAGCTGTGCGCAAAAAAGTAAGACCTCGATCGGCGCTCCGCTTCATTCAATTCTGCTTTCACCCCGCAGCACGGTGGTGTGGTCACGACCGCCGAACAGTTGCTGGAGTCCCCTTACCAAGCTGCACTTCGCGCTCAATGAGCAATGGACGCCCCCCTCGTGCTGGGTAACTGCTTTTATGTTCTCTTTTTGATACTGGCGAACCTAAAACCCCTCCTCCATGATGACGACACATTCACGGAGGGTATATGGGTCGTCCATCATTCAAGATCGATCGCCAGCGGCTGCGCGAACTGCGCGACGAAAGGGGGCTGAGTCAAGCCGACCTGGCGAGCGCGCTCTGCAAACGTCTGGGCCTCGAGCAAAACGAGGACTCGCGCACCGCCAGCTATCGGCGCATCGAGGCGCGGGGAAGAACGAGCCGCAAGCGAGCCGAAGCCATCGCCCAGATCCTCGATGTCACACTGGCGGAGCTGGCGGGCATCGTTCCGCCAGATACCGGGATCTACGAGAAACGGATTCTCGACCTTCTCGCTGAACAGCTCCGTCAGGAAAACGTCGTCCTGAAGAGCGCGCTGGATGAAGCGTGCAGTGACGGTTCCGATTCCGAGGATGGGCTGGCGTCGATGGCGCGCAGTGTGGCCAGGCGCATTGAGGCCGCGCAACTCGCACGCAACCCTGGCGAGCTTGCCGAGCTGTCACAACTCACCGGGTTGAGTGAAGGCGAGATTCTGGAACCAGCGCATGTGGACGGTCACTGGCTGGTGGTGGCCAGCGGCCCGATCTACACCCGCACGGAGCTCGTGCTCGGTACTGCCGGCGTGATGACGCTGATTCCTGAGATTGTCGGCAAGCTTCTCGAGGACTTTGGAAGCGACGGCCGGATCCGGATGCACCGTGCGCCACCGTGGTACCGGCTCGAGATCGATCCGCTTTGCGGTCGATTCACGACCTGGATCGACTTCGTCCGCTGCCTTCCCGACGCCAGGGGCGTTCGCTGGCTGAAGCCTGGCTGGCGTGATGTCTTCTTGTTGGAAGAACCTTTGCTGACCTGGGCGCGTTCCGCCGCGAACTTCGTGACGGGCTTCGACGGCTCTCCGACGCCAGGTGATGTACGCCGGCTTCGCCTTCGGGTGAGCGAATACAACGGCGAATCGGGTGAGCGCATCTCGGAGCAGATCATCGCTGGAGCTCTGGAAGAGATCCCCGGCGAGAGACTCACAGCCGAGCAGGAAATCGGAAGAAGTCACCTTGTCGCAACCTGGACGCTGGGAACCGCCCTCCAGGAGATCCTCGAGCCGCACCTTTCAGCCTATCCCCGCCAGTGCTGGGAAGTCACCGTGACAGACGACGGGTGCGCGCTCTATCTGTGGCCGACTGGAGGCGCGCCAGGGGGCCAGTATGGCTTGCGGTACCGGATCCAGCTCGTCGAAGAAACCGCGCCCGGGCAGTTTGGCACAGCGCCCTGGCGGCACAAAGATCGGGAAGCTCTGAAGCAGCGCATCGAAGCGTGCCTTAGCTAGCCCGCCGTCCAATCCCACTTATCAACTCTGCGAGCGAGGGTACGCCTCGGGCCCCCGCTCGTCCTCAAATTCCGGGGCACTTCCATAGGAGATGAACATGAACCACCTCGAGAACGGGCCGAGCCAGACTGGTAATCCGTCGGGTCGCGGCCGGGGCAACAACCCGCCCCGCAAGTAACCCACCGGCGATCAGGTCCATGCGGGTACCGCATGGACCTGACGCTCTCTGATGGCGCTAATCCAGATGAAATACAGCACTTGCAAGGACGTCGATTCGCTCGTGCGCTCGCTGCTGCGGGAAGGCTGGCGTTTTCACCGTCGGGGGAGAAAACATGGCCGGCTGACGCCGCCGTCAGGGTGCTTGTTCGTGACCGTTTCCTGCACGCCAAGCGACAGGCGGACATTTCTGAACCTGCGAAGCCAGGTCAGGCATGTCATGGCGGGGCTGAAGCCGTAGCAAAACCCAGCAACGGCAAGGGCTTCAGCGCATGGTGATGCTTGGTGAGCAAGCTTCAATCCGAGCGCAAAATGGAAAGGTGATAGTTTTTGGGGAGATCTACAGCGGCGAAGCTGCACGAGCTGCGACTGCCTGGTGACAACCTTTGAGCAGACTTCAGCTCGAGCGCAAATCAGGCAAGCGTGGCCCATCTTGAGAAGACCAGATGGGGCTGGATCCCAGCAGCCGCAAGGGTTTCACCGCCAAAGCAATAGCCCGTCAGCAGGTTCTTTCTAGCGCGGACAGCAAGGAGACGTGTTGGTCTGTGAGCACGCCTGCCCGCGCCGAAACCGAGCGCATCAGGGCGAGCCGCACTGGAAAGGTGATAACTTTTGGGGAGATCGGCAGCGGCGAAGCTCAGCAACGGCGCGGGTTTCAGAAGCAAAGTGATAGTTTATGAGCAAGCTGCAGATTTGATAGCCCCAAGAGGGAAGCTTTCAGGTCTGAATACGTTTCAAGCCCAGCAGTGGCGCGGCTTTGAGCAGAAAGGTGATGGTTTTTAGGGAAGTTTGCGAGGCATGTTCAGCGAGGGGAAAACATCCGTCCCCGCAGAGGCGCGCTGGACACCAAGAATCCAGCATTGGCGAGGGCTTCAGCCTCATAGCGGAAAAATCTTCGCCGGCTTCAGATCTCTGTGCGCCGGGGGAAAAGTGAGGGTTTATGAGCAACCTGGACACCTGCTCGCCCCCCTATGGTGAGGCTTTGTGAGCAGGTGCATGCAGCCTGCCGTTGGACAGTACGGCGTCGACTGTCCAATGTCGCGCGCGGTGCGGCCGAAGGCCTCGAAGGTCCCGCCGGGACGGAACGGCTGGATCCGACCCAGACCCGACGGTCGCCGAAACGAAGGCGCCATGACTCCTTCCCAAGCGAAGCCGCCGTTCGAGCGACAGGTCTGCCGAATGGCCGAACGAGGGCCACTGGCCGATGGTATCCGCCTGGGGAACCTCGGTCAGAAACAGCGAGCCTCCTCTCAAGGAGAGGCAGCGGGCTGCAGTGCAATGATGGCCATGCCAACAAGCGCGACGCCGGCGCCCGCGATATCCCAGCGGGTCAGTGCAATGCCATCGATGATGCGCAACCATAGCAGCGCGACCGCGATGTACATGCCGCCGTAGGCGGCATAGGTTCGACCGGCCGCCGTCGGGTGCAGCGTGAGCAGCCAGGCGAAGGCGGCCAGCGACAGCGCTGCGGGCACGAGCAGCCAGGCACTTCGGTCCTGCTTCAACACCAGCCAGGGGAGATAGCAGCCGACGATCTCGGCCACGGCCGTCAAGGCGAACAGGCCGGCGAGCTTGAAGAATTCGATCAAGGCTGTACCTTGGCCACTTCCTCCGCCACCAGACGCGCGAGTTGCTCCGGGCCGAAACTGGGCAGGCTGCGTCCATTGACGAAGAAGGTCGGCGTCCTGCTGACCTGCAGCGCGGTAAGGTCCTCGATGTCCTGCGCGAGCACCGCCTGAATCTCGGGCGTCTCCATATCCTGCCGGGCACGACCCATGTCCAGACCGGCGCGCGCCGCTGTTTCGAAGGCAGTGCCGATGTTGGGCGCCGCATGGTCGGCCCACTCCGGTTGGGCGGCCAGCAGCGCTTCAAGCACCGGGGTGTAAAGCCCCTGCTTGCGCGCTGCTTCCATGAGTTTCACGACCTGGTCCGAGCCGTGGTGGAAGGGCGCATAGCGCAGCGCAAGTCGAACCTTGCCCGGATGCTGGGCCATGATCTGCTTGACGATCGGATAGAAGGCGCGGCAGGTCTCACAGGCGGGGTCGAAGAATTCGACGATGGTGACCGGCGCGTTCTGCGGCCCGATGATCGGGGTGTGCATTCTTACAAGGCGGCTTTTCCCCACGTCGACGCGGGCGTCCTGATCGGCCTGCGTGCGGTCGCGATAGGCATCCATGCCGAAGTAGAAAGCCAGGCCGAGAATCAGCAGCACAGCAAGTGCCAACAGTTTTCTTGTGTTCATGTACGGGTCCTTTTCAGATAGATCGTCAGGGTGGCGGCGATGGTGAGGAAGGCCGCCAACGACAGCCAGGGGATCTGGATGTCGCCAAGGATGACCAGGGCCTGTTGGCTGCACGATGGGCCGGTACCGCAGGGCACCCGCCACTGCGGCACCCAGCCCGCAATCAGCGCGCTGTGATAGGCCGCCAGGGCAAGGCCAGCGAGCACGAACGGCATCGCATACACCGCGCCGCGCCGGTCCTCAGCGAACACGGCCATGCCCAGGATGAGGGCGAGGGGGAACATGGCGATGCGCTGGTACCAGCACAGCACGCAGGGCGTCATGCCCATGACTTCGCCAATGAAAAGTGCGCTCAGGGTCGCGGTGAGCGCGACGATCCAGGCGGCCAGCAGCCACCACCAGTGTGATTGTTTGTCATGCATTGAATTGAACTCTGTCGCGGCGATCGAGATTGCGGGGCCTTGGCGGGGCCGCCCTTACGAAGGCGGATGCCCAACATTGCACGTGGCCGCAGTCCTGCGGCACGTGCGTCACACAAGGACGTGCGGGACGATGCTGCCGATCAGGCAGCGCAGCGCCATTTAGGGCGTTCGGGCTCGGACGTGGGTGCGGACTTGCCAAGGGCGTGCGGCACATCGGCGAAGATCCGGCTCGAGTCATAGGTGGCGAGGCAGCACACATCGGGCAAGGCGGCGGTCGCCACCTGACAGAGACCGCAGTCCGGGTGGAGCGTCGGACCCGGCTCACCGGGTGATTCGTCGCCTTGGTGGCCGTGTTGATGATGCCCAAGGTGGGGCGTCGTGGCGCCGGACTCATGCTGGCAATAGACGCTCACGCCCGCCCAGGCGAGCTGGAGGGGCGTGATGAGCATGAGAAGAACAGCAAGCCATCGGCGCATTGGGCACAGATTGTAACCGTTACGGGGTGGCCATTCGACGGGGTGCGCTCACTCGCAGGGCGCAGCGTCTGGCGACCATTGGTCCTTATCGTCCCCTGGTCGAGGCCCGAGATCAGTGTTCTGGATGAGGGGCGCAGGGACCGCGATGGGCGCCGCGCACGTGCATCGCTTCGTTCTGGGCCTCATGGCGTGGAAGCTGTGACAACTCGTTCAGGATGCCGCAGTGGGCTGCGTCGCCGGCTTCGTTGCACTGCGCGCGCAGGCCCTTCAGTTGTCGCTCCAGCCCGCGAAGCTCCCGGATGCGGGCGGCAACGTGGCCGATGTGCTTCTCGAGCAGGGTATTCACGTCCTCGCAGTTTTCTGCCGGTGCGTCCTTGAAGCGCAGCAGGACGCGGATCTCATCGAGCGTCATGTCCAATGATCGGCAATGGCGGATGAACGACAAACGTTCGACGTGGATACCCTCGTAGATGCGGAAATTGCCATCGGTACGCGCAGGGGTTGGCAGCAAGCCTTCACGCTCGTAGTAACGAACTGTCTCGACCTGGGTGCTCGTGACACGCGCCAATTCGCCGATTTTCATGTTGCGCCGCCTCACGTGGTGTACATGCAAATGATTGCTCGATTCTAAACGCTTGACTCTGTAGCGACTACAGATTGTTCAATGGCTGCGTGTCGTGAAGCAAGGAGTCGAACATGAACGAACGTAGTGGCGGCAGTTGCGGATGCGCCAAGCGGTCGCAACCGCAGGCCCTCTCGTCAGCCAAGGGTGCCCCTGCGGCAGCGCTTCCCGCGCGGGAGGCGCTCTGGCGTGCCGATGGATCTGTCCTCCCTTTGACGGAGCCTGAGCAACCGAGCGTGACGGGTTCGCCCGTGCTGCACACCACACTCAATATTGCTGGAATGGACTGCCCGACTGAGGAGGCATTGATCCGGAGCACGCTCTCGGGCTTGGCCGGAGTGGCTGCGCTGGATTTCAATCTCGTCCAGCGGCGGCTGACCGTCACGCATCACGCGGGAGCGTTGGATGCGGTCCTCTCCGCCCTGGAATCGATTGGTCTTGAGGGAACGGTCCATGGCGATGGCAAGGAAAACGCCGCCGCCCAGGCCGAATCCACACCAACGGGGCGGTGGTGGCCGATGGCGCTGGCTGGTGCGACGGCGACATTGGCCGAGGCTATGTCCTGGCTCAACGGTAGCGACCACTGGATCGTTCTTGCGCTTGCGCTGGTGTCGATCGTGAGCGGCGGCCTGGCGACCTATAAGAAAGGCTGGATCGCGCTCCGGCATCTTAATCTCAACATCAATGCCCTCATGTCGATTGCCGTGACCGGAGCGATGCTTATCGGACACTGGCCGGAAGCGGCAATGGTGATGTTCCTCTTCACGCTGGCCGAGGCGATCGAGGCGAAGTCGCTCGACCGGGCACGCAATGCGATTCGGGGGCTGATGGAACTCGCGCCTGACACCGCGACCGTGCGCCAGGCCGATGGAAGCTGGGTGCCCATACCGGCTGGGGCCGTCCTCCTTGATGCTGTGGTGCGCGTGCGTCCTGGTGAGCGGATCGCGCTCGATGGGGTGGTGACCAGCGGGCGTTCGACCGTCAACCAGGCGCCCATTACTGGCGAGAGCCTGCCGGTGGACAAGGCCGAGGGCGACATCGTTTTCGCGGGCACGATCAACGCGGCGGGGTCATTCGAATATCGCGTCACGGCCGAGGCGAACCATTCCACCTTGGCGCGCATCATCCATGCGGTCGAGTCCGCCCAAGGTAGCCGCGCCCCAACCCAGCGCTTTGTCGATCGATTCGCCCAGATCTACACCCCGGTCGTGTTTGCCGTGGCGCTGCTGGTGGCGATCGTCCCGCCGCTGATGCTTGGCGGAACATGGATGGATTGGATCTACAGGGCTTTGGTGCTGCTGGTGATCGCCTGCCCGTGCGCACTGGTGATCTCGACGCCGGTGACCATCGTCAGCGGACTCGCTGCGGCGGCACGCAAGGGGATTCTCATAAAGGGCGGGGCTTATCTGGAGGAGGGTCGAAAGCTCACTACGCTGGCCCTGGATAAGACCGGCACGATCACCTGGGGAAAGCCAGTCCGGACAGATTTCATGACGCTGAGGGGCGATGCGAGCGAGGCATATGTCCTCGCGGCAAGCTTGGCCGTGCGCTCCGACCACCCGGTCTCGCTTGCGGTCGCCCGTTCTGTGGACGGTCAGGAATGGCCGCTACGCGAGGTACTCGAGTTCGCCGCGATTCCGGGCCGTGGCGTGCGCGGCCGCATTGACGGAGAGGTCTATCAGCTCGGCAATCATCGCCTGATCGAGGAGCTCGGATTGTGCGCCCCCGCCATCGAGGAAGCGCTTGAGAAATATGAGCGGGAGGGCAAGACGGCCGTGCTCCTGGCAGACCCACGCGGGGTGCTGGCGCTCTTCGCCGTTGCCGATACTCTGCGTGAGACGAGCCGTCAGGCGATCGCAGAACTGCACGCGCTGGGCGTGAAAACGTTGATGCTGACTGGCGACAACGCGCACACCGCCGAAGCCATCGCCCGTGAGGTGGGAATCGACGAGGCCAGGGGTAACCTCTTGCCCGAAGACAAGCTCGGGGCGATCGAGTCGCTGCTGAAGCGGCAGGAGGGCGGCCGGGTCGGCATGGTGGGCGACGGCATCAACGATGCGCCCGCGCTGGCTCGCGCGGACATCGGCTTCGCGATGGGGGCTGCCGGCACGGACACTGCGCTCGAGACGGCGGATGTGGCACTGATGGACGACGATTTACGCAAGATCCCCGCGTTCGTGCGCCTATCGCGTGCTACGTCCCATGTGCTAATACAAAACATCGTGGTGGCCCTTGGCATCAAGGCGGTGTTTCTGCTGCTCACGGTTACCGGGCAAGCCACAATGTGGATGGCAGTCTTCGCAGACGTGGGGGCAAGCTTGATCGTGGTGGCGAACGGGCTCCGTTTATTGAGGCGCTAGGAACGACGACATCCGAGGACGATTCTTCGGCAATCAAGGAGAGGGTGAAATGAAGAGGACGACTTTGATCGCAGCTCTGGTGGCGAGCGCCTTTTCGGTGACGCCGTTGATGGCCCAGCAGACAGCGCCCCCGCCTGAGCAAGGCGGGCAAATGCAGCAGGCACCCGATGTTGCCGAGTTTGACAAGCAGATGGCGCAAATGCAGGAGAACATGCAGCGGATGCAGGATCAGATGGAAAAGATCGGCCGGACCTCCGACCCGCAGGAGCGGCAGAAGCTACTGCAGGAGCACTGGGAAACGATGCAAAACGGCATGACGACGATGCACGGCATGTGGGGGCCCGGCATGATGGGCTGCTGTTCAGGCGACACGATGATGGGTGGCCACATGATGGGATGGCGTGGCATGGGAGATTATTAACCCGGCCCTTAAATAAGCTGCCCGCAATATAATGCGTGCATGGAAAAGATCGATGCACGCAAACTGGGTCCTGAAGGGCGCGAGACGCTGCGCAAGATGGTGCTGCGCCTGAAAAAGCAGTCGGATATGAGCAGCGTGGAATTGGCGAAGATCGCCGGCGTCCATGTACGCACGGTGCAGGCGTGGTTGAGGAAAGCGCGCACGGACGGTGCCGGGGCGTTGATCGAGAAGACGCGAGGTCGTCCCTACGGGGCCTGCCGGAAGCTGACGATGGCGCAGGAGGTCTGGGTGCGCCAGCGCATCGTGGGTGCGGTGCCCGAGCAGTTGAGCCTGCCTTTCGCGCTGTGGACCCGGCGGGCGATCCAGGCCTTGGTGGAGAAACAATTCGGACTGCAGTTGTCCGATCGCCTCGTGGGCAAGTATCTGAAGCGCTGGGGCTATACCGCTCAGCGCCCGGTCAAGCAAGCGATGGAGCAGCGCACCGATCTAGTCCAGGCTTGGTTGCGCGAGCGCTACCCGGCCATTGCCGCGCGTGCCAAGGCCGAAGGTGCGCTCATCTACTGGGCTGATGAAACGGCCGTCAAGGAAGACACGAACTGGATTCGAGGCTTTGCGCCGGCCGGCCGCACGCCGGTGCTCGAGGCGTCCGCCCGGTGGGGCAAACTGTCGATGATCTCGGCCATCACCAACCGGGGCGAAATCGCCTTCCAGATCGTCGAGGGCACGATCAACGCAGAACGCTTTATCGAGTTCCTTGAGCGACTGATCGCCGGTGCAACGAGCAAGGTGTTCCTGATCGTCGACAACCTGCGAGTGCATCACGCCAAGCTCGTTCAGGCCTGGCTCGAGCCGCGTGTCGAGCAGATCGAACTCTTCTACTTGCCGCCCTATGCGCCCGAGTCCAATCCGGACGAATACCTGAATCACGATTTCAAGACCGCGCTGCGCTTGGAGCCGCCCAGCCGCGATGATTCGCAGCTCTTGAAGAAGGCACACGCCATCATGCAGCGCATCGCCTCGCTCCCCGAGCGTATCCGGTCCTACTTCAAGCACCCGGCCGCTGCGTATGCTGCTCAGTAAACATATTTAAGGGCCGGGTTAATATTATTCCAAGCTCACGCCCGATCAGCTGAAGCAGCGCCAGTACATGATGAATCGGTACATGGGCATGCAGCAGCAGATGATGGATCATATGATGCAACGTCAGAACTACATGTGGATGCAACCGCCACGGTAAGGGAGCGCACGCGACATCGTCGAGTCCCAGGCGCGGCGTAGCGCGAATGCTACCTGTCGAGCGATACGCCGTTTCTCTCGCTCGACTCAAATACGCTAAAGCCGACGGTCGTTGTGCCGGCAGCCGAGCGAACAAATCCAGTGCCGCCGTGCATACGCGCGATCGCGGCGACGATTGCCAGCCCAAGCCCGTAGTTGTTGTCGCCGTGCTCACGGGCTCGATCGACTCGATAGAAGCGGTCGAACAGGCGCGGCAGATGTTCGGCGGGAATCACAGGCCCGAAATTGCTCACAGACAAGCGGACACCTCCCGAAGAGACCGCTTCGATCTCGATCTCGATCACCGATCCGCGCTCTGCGAAACGGGTCGCGTTGGCGACCAGGTTCGAGAGCGCACGCTGAATCAACGCCGCATCGAAGACACCTGTGTCGTCACCGCGTACGCGCGTGCTCACGCCAGCCTCGTGCATTGAAGCCTCGTGGAATTCGATGACCTCGGTCACCAGCTTGGCGAGGCTATCGACAGGGCTGCGACGGGCGCACTCCCCGCGATCAGCTCTCGACAAGAACAACATGTCATTGATCAAACCCGCTAAACGGTGAAGATCCTCGAGGTTCGATCCGAGCACATCGCGCAGTTCGGCGATCGTGCGCTCCCGACTCAGCGCTAGTTCGGTCTCGCCGATCAAGGTCGCAAGCGGTGTGCGCAGTTCGTGAGCAACGTCGGCATTGAACCCCTCAAGTTGTTGATAGGCGCGGTTCAGCCGAACGAGGAGTGCGTTGAACTGTGCGACCAACGGCTGAAGCTCCTGTGCCTGTGCGGAAGCGTCAAGCGACTGACCAACGCTTTCCGGGCTGAGGGCCGCCGCTTGCCGGGCCAGGTCGCGAACGGGCAAGAGCGCTCGGCGCACGAGCCAGGCGCCGCCCGCTGAGATGACCACCGCACCAGCAAAGGCGCTCACGAGTAGTGTCCAGGCCAACTGCTTTAAAAGCCGCGCGTCGGCGCTGCTGTCGAGCATCAGTTCGGCGCGTAGCCCGGTTGTGCGCGACCACGGCAGGGGGATTTCGAATTCATCCCGCCGCTGGACTGCGCCTGCGCTTGAGCGCGCCGGGGTCGCATACACGAGGTTGTCGGCTCCCTGGATCAGCCGCAACTCGAAGTCGGCATGGCCGAGGAAGAAGTCGTCGAGCTTGTGACGCAGGCTCGGCAACGCGTCCTGCGTCGCGATCTCGCCGACGAGATGGCGAACCACGTCCCGCTTGTGCCGGAGCTCCTCCGCCTGCTTGGCGGAGAGGTTGAGACTGGCGGCCACATAAACGATCGAGCAGACTAGGCTGAGCCCCAAGAAGGTCAGCACGGCGAGCCACCACGATAACCAACGGCCGAGCGAACGCGGATTGCGCATCCTCAGGGCTCCCGCTCCTCGAGGACGTATCCCATGCCGCGCACGGTATGCAGCAACTTTTTCTCGAATCCGTCGTCGATCTTGCCGCGCAACCGGCGCACCGCAACTTCAACCACGTTCGTATTGCTGTCGAAATTCATGTCCCACACCTGCGCTGCCAGCGCGGTACGGGAAAGAACCTGCCCATGTCGGCGAAGCAGCAAGGTCAGCAACGTGAATTCCTTCGCAGTCAGGTCGAGGCGTTGCCTGGATCGTGACGCCTTGCGCCGAACCAGGTCGACTTCTAGGTCAGCCAAACGCAGCACCGTTGGATCCTGGCTATCCGAGCGCAAGGCACCGCGTCGCAACAAGGCCTGTACGCGAGCGAGCAACTCGGACAGGGCAAACGGCTTCACAAGGTAATCGTCGGCACCCGCCTGCAGGCCTCTGACCCGATCCTCGACCTTGTCGCGCGCGGTCAACATCAGCACAGGTACGTGTTTGCCCCGGCGCAGTTCGTGCAAGACGGCATAGCCATCCAGTTCCGGCAGCATGACGTCGAGGAGGACGAGATCGTAATGCCCTTCGGTCGCGAGATAGCGGCCCTCCGTGCCGCTATGCGCGACATCCACGATGTAATCGCTTTCGGTGAGCGCCCTGCGCAGATATTCAGCCAGCTTGGGCTCGTCTTCCACAACCAGAATTTTCATGCTGCGATTATCGCGGAGATGCCGACACCATCACATTACGAAATCGTAATCTGGCAGTTCGCGAATTGACGGAGATGGGCCCTTAAAGTCTGCGACGTGTTCGGTGCAAGGCGACACCCAGCGGCTCAAGCCGAACGCTACCTCTCACGTTGAACGAAGGAGTCTCGTTATGTCGAAAACCCTGACCACTACCGTCTTTTCGCTTCTTGCGGCCGTACTTGTCGTTCCTACAGCTGCGCAAGCCAACTCGCTGTGGCACCCCGCGCCGGGCGATCAGGGGTTCACGTTCCATCCCGATCACTCCACGAGCACGAAAACCCGTGCCGACGTGTTGCGCGAGCTCGAGCAGGCAAAGGCCGATGGCAGCTACTTCTATCTCCAGCGGGGCCTCCCGGTACCGATGCGTTTCGGCGGGCCCGGCAAGACCCGTGAAGAAGTCATCAAAGAACTGGTCAACATGACCCCGCAAGAGCGCGCGTACATGAATGAACAGTACCGGGGCTCCTGATGCCCTCGGCCGGTGCGAAACGTCCGGTCGTCCGGGCGTTTCGCACGGCAGGGTTCAATAAAGCCCGGGTTGGCATGCTGGTTCGCGGCACGTCTGTCCGCGAAGAAAAAATCTTACTGATAAAATCTGTGCGATGCGTCGGTGGCTTGCGATTCTCCTTTTGGGCCTGCTGCCCGCCCAACTGGGTTGGGCGGCGCTGAGCGTCTACTGCGCGCACGAATCCGGTGCCGGTGCGGAGCACTTCGGACACCATGAGCATCGCCACACCGGCGACGATGGCGATATGGAGAAAGGGGGCCTGGCGAAGGGTGGCCACGCAGACTGCGCGGGTTGTCACGGGATCGGCTCCTCAGCGCTACCGAGCGAGTTCGACGCGCTCTGCCCACGTTATGTGACATCCCTGTCCATTGACACTCCCGTGACGTGGCAGCTTGCGGAACATCTAGCCGAGCCCGAACGCCCCAAATGGGGCCGCTCAGCCTGATCGGCGGGGCGGTCGCTTTCATTCGTTTTCCGAAGTTCCTGCCGCTTTGATCGGCGGGTTCGCATGTCCGTTGCGATCGGTTCGATCGCCCTCTGCCGATTCGCCGTGTCTTCCCATCAACGGAGAATTGGATGCCTCAAAGAGTTCGTATCAAATGGCTGTCCGGGCTGTTGCTCGGTCTTGCCGTCAATGGCGCCTGGGCGCAGCAGCCCGCGATTCCGACTGATGCTAATGGGCTATCCCTGAAGCAAGCTTTCGAGGTGGCGTGGGCGCGTCAGCCTGAGGCCCTGTCGCTCACGACCCAGCAGGAAGCAGCCGAGGCCCGCCGCGACAATGCCGATAGTTGGCTCGTCGAGCCGCCTGCCCTGCAGGTGGCCGGCAAGACCGATCAATTCGATAGCGATCGCGGGAGCCGGGAGTACGAGATCGGCATCGCCGTGCCAATCTGGCTGCCCGGCGAACGTTCGACCACTGCAGGCCTTGCAACCGCCGAGATGAATGCCACTGCGAGCCGGGCCCGCGCCGCGCAGCTGCGTACCGCTGCAGCGGTACGCACGGCTTATTGGGGCTGGCAACGCGCGCGCATTGGAGAGACTCTGGCGAGGGAAGGTTTCGCGAATGCCCGCGAACTCGCTGCCGACGTCGCCCGGCGTGTAAAGGCCGGTGATCTTGCGCGCGCAGACCAGCACCAGGCCGACGGTGCGCAAGCCACCGCAGAAGCCGCTGTCGCCGAGGCGGAAAGCGCGCTCGCAGATGCTGCACAGCAGTTGCGCACACTTACTGGAATCGGGCCAGAACGCTTCACCGGTGGGTTGCCAACGCCGGAGCCCGTTCCCGGCGCTGCGACACCGACGGAAATCCTTGAGACGGCACACCCGGCAGTGGCCGAGCTGCGCGATCGGGTCGACGTTGCTCGGCGCACGATGACCCTTGCCAGCGTTCAGGGGCGCACGAATCCGGAGTTGAGTGTCGCGACCACCCGCGAACGCGGTGCATCGGGTGAACCCTGGGCACAGACGATCACAGTGGGCTTACGCATTCCGTTCGGTTCCAATTCACGCAGCCGCTCACGCGTTGCAAGCGCCAGTGCGCAGGCCATCGAGGCTGAGGCCCAGCTCCAGATCGAACGTGAGCGTTTGCTGGCCGAAATGGATATGGCGCGTGTGCGCGTCGAATCGACAAGGCAGCAGGTCGCCGCTGCCGAGCGGCGTACCCAGCTCGCCCAAGCGGCACGCGGCTTCTTCCAGAAAGCGTTCCGCCTCGGAGAGGCCGATCTCCCGACCCGTCTGCGCATCGAGTTCGAGGCGACCGAAGCCGAACGTCAACTCGCCCGTGCGCGTATTGACCTGGCAGCCGCCATTTCGGCCCAGCGCCAAGCGCTGGGCCTGCTTCCCGAGTGAACGAAAGGAATCCCTACATGAAAACCGCTCACACCCTGGCAGCATGGAGCATTGCAGCTGTGCTTGCCGGGTTTGCCCCACAGACCCTGGCCGGTGACGGACACGACCACGGCGAAGCGCCCGCGCCCACTGCGGGCGCGACGTTGCCGCGATTTACTGCCGTCTCGGAACTCTTCGAATTGGTCGGCGTGGTGAACGGCAAGAACGTCACTGTCTATCTCGACCGTTTCGCCGACAACAGCCCCGTAAAGGATGCAAGGGTCGATCTGGAACTCGATGGCAATCCAGTTGCGCTCGAGCCCCATGCCGACGGCGAATTCGAAGCCACGCTCCCGGAGGCGCTCAAGCCGGGCGTCGTCTCCATCACGGCGACCGTCATCGCCGGCCAGGACACCGATCTGCTTGCTGGCGAACTCGACCTCCATGAACCCGCTGCAGAGACGCACGAAGAGGCTGCCGCAATGGACATGAAGCCCGACGTAATCGGGGCAGGCGCGGGAGCGCTTGTGCTTGTGCTAGGTCTCATCGGCTGGGCGGCACTTCGCAAGGGAAACTCCCGAAATCGCTCGGCCGGAGGTGCCGCATGAAGCTGAACGTCCTGTTTGCTGCGCTGGCGCTGGTATCGGCCAGTGCCCCATGGAACGCCTTTGCGGGCGAAGGCCATGATCATGGCGATAAAGGCCCGGCTGTGGCGGGAGGCAATGGGCCACAACGGCAAGCCGATGGTAGCGTCTTCCTGCCCAAGCCGGCACAACGGCAGATCGGCGTTCGCACGTTGGTCACGGAAGCCGGCGAATTGTCGCGTACCACCGCGCTGGCGGGCAAGGTGGTCATGGACCCGAACGCCGGCGGAAAGGTGCAGGCCATGGTGGCTGGGCGCCTGGAGGCGGGCCCGCAGGGCTTGCCGAGCGTTGGCCAGACCGTGAAGAAGGGTGACGTGCTGGCTTACGTCAGTCCTTCGACGGATCAGATCGAACGGTCTAACCAGACGGCGCAACTGGCCGAACTGCAGGCGGCGAGGGCGCTTGTGGAAAAGCGCCTGGCGCGTCTGAAGGAACTCGCAGACACGGTGCCGCGAAAGGAGATCGAGGCTGCCGAGAGCGAGGTTGCGAGCTTGGGGGCTAGATCGAAAGCGATCGGTGGCGGCCTCAATGCCCGTGATGTGCTGACCGCACCCGTTAGCGGAGTGATCGCATCAAGCAACGCCGTGTCAGGCCAGGTGGTCGATGCGCGCGAACTCGTGTTCGAGATCGTCGACCCGAAGCGGCTGCGCGTCGAGGCGCTCGCCTACGATCCCGAGGTCGCGTCAGACGTGGCGTCTGCGAGTCTTGCCGTCGGCGACCGGCGGATCCCGCTCACCTTCATCGGCGCCGCCCGCAGCCTGCGCGAACAGGCCGTGCCGCTTGCCTTTGCAGCCGAAGGCGATGCGCTGGCCCTACTTGCCGTCGGGCAGCCGGTCGAGGTCTTCGTCCAGTCGCGCACCACGCAGCAGGGTGTAAGCGTTCCCGCAGCATCGGTGCTAAAAAATCCGGCAAACCAGAACATCGTCTGGGTAAAGACAGCGCCCGAACGTTTCGAGTCGCGTACCGTCACGATCGCGCCGCTGGACGGCGTGAATGTTGCGGTGACGTCCGGCCTCGAAGCCGGTGAGCGGGTCGCCTCGCGTGCCGCCACGTTGATTAATCAGATCCGCTGACGGGGAGCCTATCCGATGTTCAAGTGGCTACTCGACAACAGCCTTGGTAACCGGCTGCTGGTGATCATCGCCAGCCTGGTACTGATGGCCTATGGGGCGTTCACGCTTTCGCGAACACCTGTGGACGTATTTCCGGATCTCAACAAGCCGACGGTCACGATCATGACCGAAGCCGGCGGCATGGCGGCAGAGGAGGTGGAGCAACTCATCACCTTCCCGCTCGAGACGACCATGAATGGTTTGCCCGGCGTGGAGTCCGTGCGCTCCACCTCGAGTTCGGGGCTGTCCTTCATCTACGTGACCTTCGATTGGAGCACCGAGATCTTCCGCGCGCGGCAGATGGTGTCGGAACGCCTCTCCGCCATGGAGGAAGGGTTGCCTGAAGACGTGATTCCGCGCATGGGGCCGATCAGCTCGATCATGGGCGAGATCATGCAGATCGCAATTCCGATCGACACAGCGAGGATCTCGTCGATGCAGGTGCGAGAGTATGCGGACTGGGTCCTGCGTCCGCGCCTGATGGCGATCCCCGGCATCGCGCAGGTCATCCCGATTGGCGGGGAAGTGCGGCAGTTTCAGGTGCAGCCCGACACCCGCCGTATGGCGGAACTCGGTGTTTCGTTGGAGCTGTTAGAAGCGGCGATTCGAGGATTCTCGTCGAACACTTCGGGGGGGTTCCTTGAACTGAACGGGCGCGAATACCTCATCCGTCATCTCGGGCGGACCTCGAGCCTGGAGGATTTGAAGAACCTCGCGATCACGGCACGTGATGGTCAGCCGATCCTGCTGCGTCAGATCGCATCCGTTACCTTCGCGCCGGCGCCCAAACGGGGAGATGCTGGCTTCGAGGGCAAGCCGGCCGTGATCCTCGGCATCCAGAAACAGCCTACAGCGGACACCATTCACCTGACCCGTTCGATCGAAGCCGCACTCGAAGAGATGAAGAAATCGCTTCCGGCCGGGATGGAGGCCCCGGAGGTGACGTTCCGTCAGGCGACCTTCATCGAGGCGTCGATCACCACGCTCCAAGGCAAACTGATTGGCGCATCGGCGTTCGTCGCGGCGATCCTTTTCTTTTTTCTTGGCACCTTGCGGCCGACCATCATCGCGCTCACAGCGATTCCGGTGTCGATCTTCATGACGGCGCTGGTCTTCAAGTATTTCGGGCAGTCGATCAACACGATGACCCTTGGCGGTCTCGCCATTGCGATTGGCGGCCTGGTCGACGATGCGGTCGTGGGCGTCGAGAACGTGCTGCGCCGATTGAAGGAGGATCGCGCGAAGCATCAACACCATCGGCTGCACCCGATCGAGCTTGTGGCGCGCGCAACGATGGAGGTGCGCTCGGCCATCCTTTACGCGACGATCATCATCGTGCTGGTGTTCCTGCCGCTGTTTGCGCTACCTGGCATGGAGGGGCGGCTGTTCGTTCCGCTCGGCGTGGCGTTCATTGTCTCCACGCTCGCCTCATTGGTCGTCTCGGTAACAGTGACGCCGGTGCTGTCCTTCTACCTGCTTCCCGGGATGAAGTCTCTCGATCACGGTGACACGCGCCTGCTCGCCTGGCTCAAGGCGCGTTATCGCGGGGCGTTGCAAGGGGTGCTCGAGCACCCCAAGGCAGCCGTGGCAGCGGGTGCGGTTGCGGTGGCGATCGCTGCCGCTGCGGTACCGTTTTTCCCCACGACCTTTCTGCCGCCGTTCAACGAAGGCACCTTGCTGATCGGCATGCGACTCAACCCGGGCGTCACCCTGGCAGAGTCGACGGCGCTCGCGCAGCAAGCGGAAGTGCTCGTGAAACAGGTTCCCGAAGTGACTCACGTCGGACGCCGAAGCGGACGGGCCGAGCTTGACGAGCATGCGGAAGGCGTCCATGTCAGCGAGCTCGATGTGGGGCTGAAACCCGCCGGTGAACTGAGCCGCTCGATGGGTGAGATTACCGCCGACATCCGGTCGCGGCTGGTCAATCTGCCAGCGGCGATCGCGATCGGGCAACCGATCTCACATCGCATCGACCACATGCTGTCGGGCGTGCGCTCGCAGATCGCGATCAAAATCTTCGGCGAGGATCTCGACACCCTGCGCGGACAGGCGGACGTGTTACGTACGCGGCTTGCCGCCATCCCGGGACTCGCCGATCTGGAGATCGAGAAGCAAGTGCTCGCGCCGCAGATCAAGGTGCGGATCGACTATGCGGCGGCTGCCCGGTACGGCGTACCGGCACCACAGATTCTGGCCGCGCTGCAGAGCCTCGTCGAGGGCGAGAAGGTCACCCAGATCGTCGAGGGCGGTCGACGGTTCGCATTGGTCGTGCGTCTGCCCGAAACAGCGCGCTCGGCCGACGGGCTGGCTCAGATCCTGATCGAAACATCGACCGGCCATGTGCCCTTGTCGAAGCTGGCGTCAATCGAGGATGGTGACGGTCCGAACCAGGTAAGCCGGGACGACGGTAAGCGCCGCATCGTGCTCTCGGCCAATGCACAGCAGCGTCCGCTGTCGGAGGTCGTCGAGGACATCCGCGCCGTCGTGACCGACCTGAAGTTGCCCGAGGGCTACTTCATCACCCTCGGCGGGCAGTTCCAAGCCCAGGAAGAGGCTTCCCGCCTGGTGGGGCTGCTGTCGATCGTCTCCCTCGTACTGATGTTCGTCGTGCTCTACAGCCGCTATAAGTCGGTTCGACTCTCGGCCCTCATCATGGCGAACATCCCGCTCGCGCTGGTCGGGGCGGTAATTGGCCTGTGGATCTCGGGTCAGCCGTTGTCGGTCGCGGCACTCGTCGGCTTCATCACGCTCGCAGGTATTTCGGTGCGCAATGGCATCCTCAAGGTGAGCCATTACCTCAACCTGATGCGTATCGAGGGCGAGAGATTCGACCACACGATGATCTTGCGGGGCTCGATCGAGCGTCTGTCGCCGGTGCTGATGACCGCGTTGGTAACCGCGTTTGCGCTTGCACCGCTGCTGTTCGAGGCCGAGCGACCGGGTACCGAGATCCTGCATCCGGTGGCCGTGGTGATCTTCTCGGGCCTCATTAGTTCGACCCTGCTGGATACCTTCCTAACCCCGGCGATGTTCTGGCTCTTCGGCCGCCGCGATGCGGAGAGTCTTCTCGACGATCGGAACGCCGAAGCATTCTGACGCTGCTTAACCCACCTCATGCGAACCTGAAAGGAAATAACATGAAGTTCTCAAGAGTCGCCGCCCTTGTTGCTCTGGTGTCCGTGGGCCCCACCTTTGCGGCCGACAAGCATGACCATGCTCATGAGCATGAATCGATGCATGGAGGCGTGGTAGTCGAGGTCAAAGATCTCGATCTCGAACTCGTTGCCAAGCCCGACGTGATCCAGTTGCATCTTCGCGATCACGGCAAATCGCTCGACGTGGCCAACGGCAGTGCAAAGCTCACGCTGCTGTCCGGCGCGGACAAGCAGGATATCGAACTCAAGCCGGCAGGTGACCGGTTGGAAGCCAAGGGCAGCTTCAAGGTCAGCGCCGGCACCAAGCTGGTCGCGGTTGTGACCCTTCCCGGCAAGCCCTCCACCACCGCGCGCTTCACTTTGAAGTGAAGCCGTCTGAGCGCCTGCAGCAACGATGCTGCGGGCGCTCAGCCCAACCGATCTGGACGTAATCAACGGAAGAGATCGCTGGCGGCGGGGGTGGTCGTTGTAGTGCTTGGTGTCTTGACCGGATGTGCAACGCCCATCGGGCACGAGGGCAGTTATGCAGAGCGCGATGGGAGGTGGCGCAAAGGGACGGTCGTAGAGATCGGTTCGGCCGACGATTTGAAGCGGCTGTCGTTCTATGACTCAGAGCCGAGGCGTCCGAACCGGAAGGTGACACTATCTCCGTGACGATCGCATTTAGACGCAATGGTCACCCGTATGCGCGCACTGCAAGCTGCCTGCCGCGCAACAATTGCAAGTCGGCGACAATGTCTACGCAAATTTCAAGCATTGCGCAGCGCCGATCGCGAAACGCAGATCCTGAGCATTTGCTTGAGGACGAGGCCTCATCTGCTCTTCGAATTGCTTCATCCCGGCGTTACCCAGACCACGCCTTGACCCAGTGCATCGCGACTCCACGAACAGTGCTGGCCAAGCGGATTGAATGCACTCAATGACAGGTTTCGGAGTTCACTAGTCATCTGGATGGCCGCATTGTAGAAGCTACGAGGGGCGGCTGATGGCCGCCTGCTGTCTGCCATGAGTGGGCTGGCGACGAGGTCGTTTAGGGGCATGGCACGGCGTGATTGGACAAAATGAAACATTTTGTCTAATGTCAGCAGACCACCCCCAGCAACGGCGCGGCTTTGCGCCGCGTTTTTTCGCCAAACATTGGACAAAACGATGAACGACCGCAAACACCTCACCGCGCGCGAGGTCGAGCGCCTGATCACGGCCACCCGCGGCAGCCGCACCGAGCTGCGCGACCGCTGCCTGATCCTCTTGATGTTCCGCCACGGGCTGCGCGTGTCCGAGGCCTGCGCGCTCAAATTGCACCAGGTCGATCTCGAGAGCCGGGTGCTGCACGTGGTCCGGCTGAAGAAGGGGTTGTCGACCACGCACCCGCTGCGAGGCGACGAGCTGCGGGCCATCAAGGCCTGGCTCACCGAGCGGGCGCGCCTCGGCCCGGCGGGCGACACGTTCTTCGTCTCGGAGCGGCGGGCGCCGCTCAACCGCCGGACCGCCTGGGTGGCGATCCGGCGCTACGGGGAACTGGCTGAGCTGTCCGTGGAGGCGCACCCCCATATGCTGCGCCATGCCTGCGGCTACGCGCTCGCCGACCAGGGCGCGGACACCCGGCTCATCCAGGACTACCTCGGGCACCGCAACATCCAGCACACCGTGCGCTACACGGCGACCAACCCGGCGCGGTTCGAGCGGCTATGGCGCTGAGGGCTTGAGCGGACTTGGGGCCGTCTCAGAAAGAAGCCTTGCCGAGAAGACGGCGTCACCGGGCGCCCGAACATTTGAGGTGTTCTCGAAAACCGTTCTTGCTTTTCGAGCGCCGGAATAGCGAGTGTCGGGAACGCTCACTCGAAGAGCGTGGCTACCCTGGCCATCACTTCATCCAGGATCGCCTGCGGCACGCTTTCGAGCTTGCGCCCGCGCCGCGATCCGATGTCCAAGGCACGCGGCTGATCGCACCGCACCACGCCAGTGGTTTGCGTGCCAGAGCCCATCAGCGAGACGGTGAAGCCGGCCGTGCGAGCGAAATTGCCACCGCTGGTGATAGGCAGCACGACCGGTGTGCGCGTCAGCCGATTGAACGTGGCCGGCGAGACGATCAGTACCGGGCGCGTGCCTTGTTGCTCATGGCCCGAGGTCGGATCGAGGGACACGAGGTAGATGTCGCCGCGCTCCATCACAGCAGCTCGCCGCCGACCGGGCGGGCATCAAGCCATTCCCGATCCTCCGCCGAGATTTCCGCGGAAGCGTCGCATTGAGCAAGCAGTTCGTCGAGCGTGTAGCGCGGCCGCGCCGCGGGTTCGACCACGAGGCGGCCGTTATCGACGGCCAGGCCGACCTTCACACCGGCCGACAGGTGAAGGACATCGAGCAGCGCTGGCGGAACTGCCAGCATGACCGAGCCGCCGACCTTGCGCAGATTCGTTGTGTGCATGATGAGTCTCTCAATAAAGTTATATTTAAATATAACTTCTTCACATCCTATCTTGCAAGTCAAACCTGAGGGGGCGCTTAGCGTGCGCCGACGACGACGCACCCCTGCGAGAAGAAGAACTGCGGGCCATCGAGGCCTGGCTCACCGAGCGAGCGCACCTGGCGCCGGCGGGCGATGGGCTTTCTTCGTGTCTGAGCAGCGGCAGCCGCTCAACCTCCGAATCGCCTGTACGGGTTCGCCGACCAGGATCGCGGACACCGGAACATGCAGCACACCATCCGCTGCACGGAAACCAATCCGGCACGGTTCGAGCAGCTGTCGCTACTGAGCCAAGTCAGGGGAATCTCCACCGGTTATTCAGCGGGGGGAGCCTTGAAGATGCACTGAAGCGTTGCAGGATCGAAACGGCTCTGAAAGGGATTGAAGTCCAGGGTGACCTGATCATCAACGATGAAACGGAAAAATCCCCCATCGGGCGGCGTCCAGACCTCTCGCAGCGCATGGAAGGTGCGCCGGCTTACAGGCGGCATGCTGATCAGAAGATCCACGCTCACGAGCCGAAGCGGTGGATACCGCCCTTCAGAGAAGTTGATGAGCTCGGCCAGGTCCGCGGTCAAGATCTCATAGCCGATCGTGGCGTCCTCTTCGACGTCCCTCTCGAGCTGCATGAGATAGACCGGCGTCGGAAGGCCGATTTGGACGAAGGGCCAACGCTGCTCACCCGGCTCAGCGCCATGCGCGATCTTCAACTCCGACTTTTTGTAGGTCCTGAAAAAAGACATTCCTGTGCTCCCTGCTTGACGATTCTGGGGACCTCGGCCGTCTCATCCAGGGCTCGTCGGGGCGAGCAGGGTGAGCAACGAGGCGTTGTGCGTGTTTGTCGCTCGCATAGTGTGACAGGGAAAAACACTCCTTAAAAGCATCCTCTAAAAAAACATCCTGCTTAAAAGATGCTGACGTAAAAACATCAACCCGCGAGACTCGTGTTCATGTTTGCCGATCACACTTCCTCGCAGGATTTCCTCAGCGCTCGTGCCATCCTTGCCCAGAACCTGGTTCTGCTGAGACGGAAGCGCGGATGGTCACAAGAAGAACTCGCGTTCCAGGCCGGCTTGCACCGAACCTTCGTCGGACATGTCGAACGCCAAATCCGCAACATCTCCCTCGACAACATCGAGCGGCTTGCACGCACCCTCGGCGTGCCAGTTCACGTACTCCTGACGCCGTCTTCCGACTGAGCGCTGAGCACGCGGAACACTGGTCAAAGCTTATCCACAGGATCATGGTCGGGATGTACTGAGGGTGCCGGTCCACGCAAGACCGTCGACGTTCAGCCGTCCACGGTCTCCTCGCCGCCATCCTTGGACAGCTCTTCGGCCCGGCGCTCATCCAGGTGGCGCTGCAGGCGGGCCACGTCTTCGGGCGACCAGTCGTCGATGCCGGTGACTTCCAGCCAGGCGTTGATGTAGTGCGATGGCGCGTAGACGTGGCCGAAACCCATTGGTGCGCTCATCGACAGCGAAGTATCCATTGCCATCTGCATCATCGTCACGACCGGATACCAGCGCATCGCCGGGGATACGTCCGGCGGGCGCGGGGCATCGAGCAGTTCCGGTTCGCGGAAGAAGCCGTGACGGTCGAAGAACGTCACCGCGTCGCTGCCGTACTGCAGGTAGACCACGCGCATCGGGCCCCACGGCGTGCCGGGCGGGGTGGAGCTGCCGTCCTGGTTCATGAAGCGGACGAACGAGCCGTCCTGGAACTGCGGCAGCCACACCGGCGAACCGGGATTGCGCGAGCGGGTCAGCCCGGCCCACTTGCTGGCGGCGAACGGAGGTCCGCTCCAGACCGCGCCATCGAATGGTTCGCCGAGCAGCTCGAACATCTCGAACGAGCGTTCCGAATTGAGCGCGCCCAGGCTCAGGCCGTGCAGGTACAGCTTCGGCCGCCGCTCGGGCGGCAGCGTGCGCCAGTAGCCGTAGACCTCGCGGAACAGTGCGCGCGCGGTGACCCCGCCTGTGTCCGGATCCAGGAACAGCGTCAGCGGACTGGACAGGTACGAGTACTGCACCGCGACGCTGGCCACATCGCCGCGGTAGAGATATTCGATGCCGTCGATGCCGGACGGGTCGACCCAACCGGTGCCGGTCGGAGTGATGATGATCAGCGCCTTGCGCTCGAAGCCGCCGACGCGCTTGAGTTCTTCCAGCGCCAGCTGGGCGCGCTCTTCGGGCGTGTCGCCGGTGGGCAGGCCCGCGTACACGCGCAGCGGCGCCTTGGCGCCGGGACCGGCGTAGGCGGCGAGTTCGTCGGCGGTGGGGCGGGCATCGACGTAGCGCCGGCCCATGCGCCCGAGCTGGTTCCAGGCCACTAGCGACTGCGCGCTGCCGGGGCTGTCCCATTCGGTCGGCGGCGGCATGTCGGGCGGGATCAGTGCATCGGCCTGGCGATAGGAGGCGTCCAGGGTGTCCAGCAACGAGGACAGGATCACGCCGTTGACCAGGCCCACCAGCAGCAGCACGCCGGCGATCGCACCGACCACGTGCGCGATCCGTCGCGGCACCTTGCGGGTGACCAGGCGCATCACCGCCTTGATGATCATCAGTGCGATGCGGCCCAGCACGACCAGCAGCAGCGCCACGACCGCCGCACCCGCGAGTACGCCCAGGATGCGCGATGGACCGGCGGGAGCCAGGTGCATCAGTTCGCGGACGATGTTTTCCCAATGCTGGCTGCGCCAAAGCGCGAGCGCGGCGATGACCGCGCAGGCGACGACCGCGATACGGCGGCGACGCGGCTGTCCCGCCGGCCCGGGGAGCGGCAGCTCCAGGTATCCCCACAGCCAGCGCAGCAGCACGCCCAGGCCGTAGCCGGCGGCCAGGCACATGCCCGACAGCACCGCCTGCGCGACCGTGATCCGTGGCGTGAGGCTGGGCGTGAGCGAGGCGGCGAAGAACAACGTCCCCAGCACGAGCCTGGTATTGCCAAGGCGCGCCAGCAGCGAACGCCGGAGCCGGGTGAACCAGCCATCGGATGTAGTACCGGAAGCGAGTGCAGCGTCGTCGTCCTGTCGCATCAAGTATCCCCTGCGAGTGGTCCCCTTGGGCCAATATACCGGACACGGATAGGCGTTTTAACCGCATGAGGCCAAGTATTGGACAGCGGCTTGGTTAAGCCTGCGGCTCCTTTGTTGCGCAAGGAGTTTCCTTGTTGCTCAAAATTTGAGCAGTAGCGCTTGCCGCCTAATTTGACCTGCAAGCTCCAGGTTCAAATAGGGCCAGCAACCGGCTGTTGAGTCGGAGCGTCGACGCGCATGCAACATGCAACATGTCGCATACCGCATGTTGCATGTTGTATGCGACCAAACATCCAGCGCGCGTAGCGCCGCGAGGTGGGGGGAGCCGCCCCTCGGACTTGTCCGAGGGGCAGGGGGGCGACAGCCCCCTCGCCCCCT
>NZ_AMXB01000040.1:0-42476 GCF_000310125.2 Thauera sp. 27 | reverse complement strand
GGCGCCGCTCCCGCACCGCGCCCCGCCGTAGGAGCGGCGCCAGCCGCGAGCCGTTGAAGGCGATGCGTTCATTCAAGCTCAAGCGACGAGGCTTCCCCGTCGGCCCTTACCGGAACTCGGCCAGCGCCGTGTGCTCTACCGCTAGTCTCTTCTGTGAGCTGCTCATCATGTCCCCGACGATCCGCGCCAGCGCCCTCATTCTTACCGCTGGCCTTCTGGCACTGGCCTCCTCCGCAGCCCTTGCTCAGCCGGGTGGTTCATGCCTTGCACCCGGCGCCTGGACCAGGCTCGATACCGCGCAGCCCGAGCGGGCCGAGTCGAGCGCGCTGCTCGCTGCCATGGCGCGGCGCGATGTCGTGCTGCTGGGGGAGCAGCACGACGACATGGATCATCACCGCTGGCAGTTGCACACGCTTGCAGCGCTGCATGCGCAGCGGCCGCACATGGTGATCGGCTTCGAGATGTTCCCGCGCCGGGTGCAGTCGGTGCTTGACCGCTGGGTAGCGGGCGAACTGAGCGAAGCCGAGTTCCTGACGGCGTCCGACTGGGGCAAGGTGTGGAGCATGCCGGCCGAGCTCTACCTGCCGCTGTTCCATTTCGCGCGCCTGCATCGAATCCCGATGGTGGCGCTCAATGTCGAGGCCGTGTTGACACGCAACGTGGCGCAGAAGGGCTGGAACGCAGTACCCGAGGCCGAGCGCGAGGGCGTGGGCACGCCTGCGCCCGCCTCACGCGACTACGAGGACTTCCTGTACGAGATCCATCGCCAGCATGCCGGCATGCGCGGCCACGGTCCGCGCACGAGCAGCCGGCGCGATGCCGCTTTCCGCAACTTTGTCGACTCCCAGCTCACCTGGGATCGCGCAATGGCGGAGGCCTTGGCGGCGGCGCGCAAGGCCCACACCAAGCCGGATGGCGACAGCCCGCTGGCGGTGGGCATCATGGGCAGCGGTCATGTTCGCTTCGGGCATGGCGTCGCGCACCAGCTCGATGATCTGGGCGTGGGCTCGATAGGGCAATTGCTACCGATGCCGGCAAGCACCGATTGCCGGCTCCTGGCGCCGCGCCTGGCTGACGCCGTGTTCGCGGTACCCGACGCTGTCCAGGCGCCACCGCCCCCGCCGCGGCTTGGTGTGTCGCTGGATGAGCAGGCCGACGGGGTGCGTATCGCCGAGGTCAGCGCCGGCAGCCTGGCTGAACGCAGCGGGCTGCTGAACGGTGATGTCATCACCGAAGCCGCCGGTGCGCCGGTCAGGCGCAACATCCACCTGATCGCTGCCGTGCGCCAGCAACCGCCGGGCACCTGGCTGCCGCTCAAGCTCAGACGCGGCGATGAGGTGCTGGAGTTGGTGGTCCGCTTCCCGGCGCAGGCGCGCTGAGGGCGTGGCGGTGCAGGTCGCGCGCACCCTGTGGCTGCTTGTGCTGGGCTGGTTGCTGGTCGCGCCTCTTGCGGCATCGGCGGCCACTGGCACCGCCGCGCTGCGTGACGGTCTGCGCGACAGCGAGGCCGATGCCTTCGAACTCAGGCTGGATGTCCGCCTCGATCCGGCGGTGCGCGTGCTCGTCGTGCGTGCGGAGGTGCTGCCTGCCGAGCGCGACTTTCGCTTCGTGCTTCATGAGAGCCTGACGCCGCGGGCTGCAAGTGCGGCAGGCAGACCGTTGAAGCTGCAGCCCGCCGGGCAGCGCGGCAGCCTGCGAGGGTGGCGGGTACAGGTGCCCGACGGTGCGCCCCTGAGCATCGAGTACTCGGGCACGCTCGCTGTGCTCGAAAGGGGCCGCGACCATCGCGGCGTGCTGCAGGGCATGCCTCCAATGGCGGCGCCCGAGGGCAGTTTCCTGCCCGCCGGCAGCGCCTGGTATCCGCGCCCGGCCGCGCTGTTCTCCTACCGGGTCGAGTTGTCCGTGCCTGGAGAGCAGCGTGCACTTGTCGCCGGGCGTCTGGTGGAGGAGGCGCTGCCCTCCGCTGCCGACCCGCACTACCGCGCCGTTTTCGAGTTCGACCAGCGCAGCGACGGTATCGACCTGATGGCCGGGCCTTGGGCAGTACGCGAGCACAAGCATGTACAGGCCGATGGCCGGCCCCTGCGCCTGCGCACCTATTTCCCGCATGCGCTCGACACCGAGATGGGGTTGGCGGAAGGCTACCTCGCCGACAGCCTGCGCTACATCGAGCACTACAGCGAACGTATCGGCGCCTATCCCTTCACCGAGTTCTCGGTGGTTGCCAGCCCGCTGCCGACCGGTTTCGGCATGCCGACGCTGACCTACATCGGCGAGCAGGTGCTGCGCCTGCCGTTCATCCGTGCCACCTCGCTCGGCCATGAGGTGCTGCACAACTGGTGGGGCAACGGCGTGCTGGTGGATTACATGCGCGGCAACTGGTCCGAGGGGCTGACGACCTTCATGGCCGACTACGCCTACAAGGAGGCCGAGTCCGCTGAGGCGGCGCGCGAGATGCGCCTGGGCTGGCTGCGCGACTTCGCCGCGGTGCCGGCCGGTGGGCACCAGCCACTGGCGGCCTTCCGGTCGCGCACCCATGCTGCTGCGGCGGCGGTGGGCTATGGCAAGGCGGCGATGGTGTTCGTGATGCTGCGTGACCGACTGGGCGAGGAGGTATTCGAACGTGGCATTCGACTGTTCTGGGCGCAGCAGCGTTTCCGCATCGCCGGCTGGGCTGAGCTGCAGGCGGCGTTCGAGCAGGTGTCGGGGGAGAACCTGGAGGGCTTCTTCCGCCAGTGGGTCGCCTTGCACGGCGGGCCGCAGGTGCGCGTCGTCGCGGCGAGCATCGTCGATGCCGGGGGTGGGCAGGCGAGGGTGGATGATGGCTTGGCTGGCGGCCGTTCTCAGGATACGTCCGGGGCTCGGGTGCGGATCAGCCTGGCGCAGGACGAGCCCCTGCATACGCTTGACTTGCCGCTCGTGGTCCACGGCGAGTCCGCGCGCGAGATGCGCTGGGTGAGGCTGGAAGCTGCGTCGGCCGATGTCGAACTTGACTTCGACTTCGAGCCGGTGCAACTGCATCTCGACCCCGAGCTGCGGGTCTGGCGCCTGCCCGAGGCCGAGCAATTGCCACCGATCCTGCGCCAATGGGTGCTGGCGCGCTCGCCACACCTTGTGATTGCCGATGCGCAAGCCGATATGGTGCAGGCGGCCAGCGCGCTGGCGCAGCGCATCTTCGAGCGCTCGCCCAAGGCGTCCGGGGTAGAAGCGTTGACGCGTGGTCGCGAGCCGGTGTTGCTCGTCGGCAGTCATGACGCCATCGATGCCGTGCTCGCCGATCACGGCCTGCCTGCCCGGCCGGAGGCCTTGCGGGGCAGGGGAACCGCCCAGGTATGGACGCTGGCGCAAGGCGACGGCCCGCCGCTGGCGGTGGTGTCGGCGCAGGATTCCGCCGCACTCGAGGCCTTGTTGCGTCCGTTGCCGCATTACGGCGGCCAGAGCTGGCTTGTCTTCGAAGGCAGCCGTGTCGTGGCGCGCGGCGTGTGGGATGCACCTGGCCGGGCGGTGGCGGTCGGGCGCTGATATAGACTGCCATGTGCGCTTGCCCGTCCCTCTGCCGGTCATGTCCCGCATGCCTCACCGCTCTTGACCCTTCTGCGCACCATGCGCCCCTTTCGACAGCAACGGAATGTCCATGCGCCGCTCCATTCTTTCCACCGCCCTGAGCCTCTGCGTGCTCTCCACCGCTACCCCAGCGCTTGCTGACGAGGCTGCCTTTGCCGCCTGCCTCTCGGGCTTGCGTGCCGAGGCGGCCGCAAAAGGGGTGAGTCGCACAACCTTCGATGCGCACGCTGCGGGGCTGGCACCGGACATGGCGGTGCTCGGCTTCCTCGACGCTCAACCCGAGTTCATCACCCCGATCTGGGACTACATGGCTGGCCTGGTGGATGAGGAGCGCGTGGCCGACGGCCGTGCCATGCTCGCCGAATGGCGTGCGGTGCTCGCACGCGTCGAGGCCGAGTATGCGGTTGATGCCGCTACCGTCGTTGCGGTGTGGGGGGTGGAGAGCAACTACGGACGCAACTTCGGCAGCCGGCCGCTGCTGACCTCGCTGTCGACGCTGTCCTGCTTCGGCCGCCGGCAGGCCTTCTTCCGCGGCGAGTTCTTCACCACGCTCAAGATCATCCAGGATGGCCACGTTGCACCCGAGCGTCTCACCGGCTCGTGGGCCGGTGCGTTTGGCCACACCCAGTTCATGCCCAGCACCTTCATGCGTCTGGCGGTGGATTTCGATGGCGACGGACGCCGCGACCTGGTCGATAGCGTGCCCGATGCGCTCGCCTCGACGGCCAACTTCCTCAAGCGCGCGGGCTGGCGCAGCGACCAGCCCTGGGGCTTCGAGGTGAGCCTGCCGCGCGGCTTCGACACCGCGGGCGCGGGCCGGCGCAACAAGCAGCCGATGAGCGAGTGGGCGGCTCGCGGCGTAAGGCGGGTCGATGGTTCGCCGTTGCCAGCCGGCGCAACCCCGGTCGGCCTGCTGCTGCCTGCGGGGCAGCCTGGGCCGGCCTTCCTGGTGACGCGTAATTTCGATGCGCTGTATTCCTACAACGCCGCCGAGAGCTATGGACTGGCGATCGCCCATCTCTCCGACCGGCTGCGCGGCGCGGGCAGTTTCGTGACGGCGTGGCCGACCGATGATCCTGGACTGTCGCGTGCCGAGCGTCGCGAACTGCAGCAACTGCTGATCGAGCGTGGGCATGACATCGGTGCCGCCGATGGCATGATCGGCGCACGCACCCGCGAGGCCCTGAAGCTGGAGCAACTGCGACTGGGGCTGACGGCAGACGGTCGTGCCGGCCAGCGTGCGCTGGTCGCACTGCGCGCGCAGGCGGGGCGCCAGTAGGCGCTGGTGATGGAATGCTGATCGCTGAGCCGGAGCAGGGCCCTCGGCCCGTCAGGGCCGTCGTAGGGGGCGTTGCCGGCTCGACCGGCGGCGATCGCGCCGGCTGAGGGTCAGGCTGTTGCCTGCCGACGCTGGGCGCGGGCGACGCGCTGAGCTTCGTCGCGTGTCTCGGCCAGCACTTCCTGAACATAGTCGAGATGGGCGCAGGCGATCTGGCGTGCATCCTCGGCACGGCGGTCCATGATTGCCCGGTACAGGGTGCGGTGCTGGTCGAGCAGGGCGTCGCGGATGTCGCTGCCCAGGGGGATCATGCCGCCGATATTGGTCACCACGTTGCGCTCGAGCAGGTCGAACAGGCTGCGGATGGTGTGCAGCAGCACTGCGTTGTGGCTGGCTTCGGCGATGGCAAGGTGAAAGTGGGCGTCAGCCGCGCCTTCCTCGGCGCGACTGACCCGGCCCTTGCGCAGGTAGCAGTCCTGTACGCGCTCGAATGCCGCGCTCAGCCGCTCGCGGTCGGGCTCGGTGGCGCGCAGCGCCGCATAGTAGGCGCAGGAACCCTCCAGCGTGTGACGGAATTCGATCAGGTCGCGCTGCGCCTCCGGGTTGCGCTCCAGCAGATCGTTCATCGGGTCACGGAATGAGGAGCCCAGCGTCTCGCTGACGAAGGTGCCCCCGCCATGGCGGCTGGTGAGCAGGCCGCGCGCGATCAACTTCTGCAGTGCCTCGCGTACCGACGGCCGCGACACGCCGAACTGCTCGGCCAGCGTACGTTCGGCCGGCAGGCGCTCGCCGGGGCGCAGGCTGCCCTCGAGGATCAGGGTCTCGATGCGGTCGATGATGTCGTCGGCGAGGCGGCGTTGCTGCAGGGGGGTGGCTTTCATGGATCCTTCTCCGAGGGCCGGCATGCACTGAGTGTTTGGTCGGCGGCTGGAATCTAGCTGCTGTGGCTGCTGCCGGCAAGCGGTGGATGAACAGCTGCGGCTGCCGCAGGCAGGTCGAGCTGGCGCCCCCTTATGCATGTATCCGAAAAATTGATGTTTTTGATTGACAGCACTCCAGGGCACCCTTAGTCTAGCTCAGCAATTGGTATAGTGGTCTGACCAATTTAGCGATCATGAGTCCTCTTTGAATCCTTGCTGGAGACTTCTATGTCCGGTCTGGTCCTTGTGAATGTGGCGGGCGCAAACAGCCTGCCGTTGCGGGCGGGGTGCTGAGATGCAATCCGGAACGCTCGCGCTGCTCGCGTTTTCCCCGATCCTGCTGGCTGCCATCCTCCTTGTCGGTTTGCGCTGGCCAGCGCGGCGCGCCATGCCGGTCGTGTATGTGCTGACGGCAGGTATCGGTCTGTTCGTGTGGGAGATGAGTTTCAACCGCATCCTGGCGTCGACGCTGCAGGGGCTGATCATCACCATCGGTGTGCTGTGGATCATCTTCGGCGCCATCCTGTTGCTCAATACGCTGAAGTACTCGGGGGCGATCTCGACGATCCGTTCCGGCTTTGCCACCATCAGCCCCGACCGCCGCATTCAGGCCATCATCATCGCCTGGCTGTTCGGCTGCTTCATCGAGGGGGCGTCGGGCTTCGGCACGCCGGCCGCCATCGCCGCGCCGCTGCTCGTTGCGCTCGGCTTCCCAGCCCTGGCGGCGGTGCTGCTCGGCATGCTTGTGCAGAGCACGCCGGTGTCCTTCGGCGCGGTCGGCACGCCGATCATCATCGGCGTCAATAGCGGCCTGGACACGGCAACGATCGGTGCGCAGCTGGTCGAGCGCGGTTCGAGCTGGGAGGTGTTCCTGCAGCTGGTGACCAGCAACGTGGCGATCATCCACGCCATCGTCGGTACGGTGATGCCGCTGATCATGGCGATGATGCTGACGCGCTTCTTCGGTAAGGAGAAGAGCTGGAAGGCAGGGCTGGAAGTGCTGCCGTTCGCGCTCTTCGCCGGCTTTGCATTCACCATTCCCTACGCCATCACCGGTGTGTTCCTCGGCCCCGAGTTCCCCTCGCTGCTGGGTGGCCTGGTGGGCCTGGCGATCGTCACCTCGGCGGCGCGGTTTGGCTTCCTGGTGCCGAAGAAGGCCTGGGATTTTGCCGAGCCCAAGGACTGGCCGAGCGAGTGGATGGGCAGTGTCGAGATGAAGCTGGACCAGCTGCCGCGCCATCAGCAGATCGGCATCGTGCGTGCCTGGCTGCCCTATGTGCTGGTGGGTGCGCTGCTCGTCGCCAGCCGCGTCATGCCCGAGTTTGGTAATGCGCTCAAGGCTGTGGTGCTGAGCTTCCCCAACCTGCTTGGCGAGAAGGGCATCAGCGCCAACTTCCAGCCCTTGTATCTGCCGGGTGGCATCCTGGTTGCGGTGGTGCTGGCCACGGTCGCGCTGCACGGCATGCATGCGCGCTCGCTGGCCAAGGCGGTGGGTGAGTCGTCGCGGGTGCTGCTCGGTGCCGGCTTCGTGCTGCTGTTTACGGTGCCGATGGTGCGCATCCTGATCAATTCGGGCGTCAATGCCGCCGAGCTGCCAAGCATGCCGATCGCGATGGCGCAGTGGGTGGCCGACAGCGTGGGCGGGGTGTATCCGCTGCTGGCGCCGGCCGTGGGGGCGCTGGGCGCCTTCATCGCGGGCTCGAATACCGTGAGCAACATGATGCTCAGCCAGTTCCAGTTCGGTGTCGCCAGCACGCTCGGCATCTCCGGCGCGGTGATCGTGGCCGTCCAGGCGATTGGCGCTGCTGCAGGCAACATGGTGGCGATCCACAATGTGGTGGCGGCCTCGGCAACGGTGGGTCTGCTCGGCCGCGAGGGTGCGATCCTGCGCAAGACGTTCTGGCCGACGGTGTACTACGTGCTGATGACGGGCGTGGTGGCGATGATTGCCATCTATGTGCTCGGTGTCACCGATCCGCTGGTCGCGCAATAGAGCGGCAAGTAGGTAATAGCAGCAGTCGCGGGGCGACCCGCGCTGCTGCAGAATGAAGACGTAATCCCCAAGGAGACGATTCGCATGAGTCACGCTTCTTCCGTGGCGCCGAACGCCACACGGACGGCCCCGGCGATCGAGCCGCCGCGCCAGTACCCCGACAAGCCCGCGGACGTGTTCCTGTTCGGCACCTGCGTGCTGGACCTGTTCTTCCCTGATGCCGGCATGGATGCGATCCGCCTGCTCGAGCGCGAGGGCATCAGGGTGCACTTTCCTCAGGCGCAAAGCTGTTGCGGGCAGCCGGCCTATACCTCCGGCTATACCGACGAGGCGCGCGTGGTGGCGCGTGCTCAACTGGCCCTGTTTGCCGGCGACTGGCCGGTGGTCGTGCCGTCGGGCTCCTGTGCGGGGATGTTCCGCCACCACTACTTCGAATTGTTCAAGGACGAGCCACAGACCTTGAAGCAGGTCGAGTCGCTGGCGGCGCGTACCTTCGAACTGGCCGAGTTCCTGTTGAACGTGTGTCGCGTGCAACTGCACGACAGCGGCGCACCGGTGAAGGTCGCGCTCCATACATCGTGCAGTGCGCGGCGCGAGATGAATACCCACGTGCATGGCCGTGCGTTGCTGGGGCAGCTCGCCGCCGTCGAGCGCGTCGATCATGACCACGAGAGCGAGTGCTGCGGCTTCGGCGGCGCCTTCAGCGTGCGCATGCCGGATATTTCCGGCGCGATGGTCAAGGACAAGACCGCGGCGCTCAAGGGTTCCGGCGCGGCCGAGGTGGTGAGCGCGGACTGTGGCTGCCTGCTCAACATCAATGGTTGCTTCGAGAAGCAGGGTGAGCGCCTCCGCGGTGAGCACCTGGCCAGCTTCCTGCTGCGTCGCACCGGCGGGCACAAGGGAGATTGACGATGAACGCGATGACCGACGTGCCTGCCGTGCCGATCGCCTTCAAGCGCAACGCGCGCGAGGCGCTTGCCGACCCGCAGCTAAGACGCAACTTCCGTGGCGCGATGGACTTCCTGATGGACAAGCGCCGCGTCCAGTTCCCTGATGGCGACGAGCTCGAGCGTTTGCGCGCATTCGGCAACCGCGTGCGCGCGCGGGCGCTGTCCAAGTTGCCCGAGTTACTCGAGCGGCTGGATGCAAACCTGAGCCGCAACGGCGTGAAGGTGCACTGGGCCGAGACGGTAGAGGAGGCCAACGCCATCGTCCACCGCATCGTCGAGCAGCACGCGGCGAAGAAGGTGATCAAGGGCAAGTCCATGGTCAGCGAGGAAATGGAGATGAACCATTACCTCGGCGAGCGCGGGGTGGATTGCCTCGAGTCCGACATGGGCGAGTTCATCGTGCAGCTGCGCGAGGAGAAGCCCTCGCACATCATCATGCCGGCGATCCACCTCAACGTTGGCCAGGTGGCTTCGCTGTTCCACGACAAGCTCGAAGTGGATTACACCGAGGACGTCGACCGCCTGATCCAGATCGGTCGCGAGACGCTGCGGCGCAACTTCTTCGAAGCAGACATCGGTGTTTCGGGGGTGAACTTCGCCATCGCCGAGACCGGCACTCTGCTGCTGGTCGAGAACGAGGGCAATGGCCGCATGTCGACCACCGTACCGCCGGTGCACATCGCGGTCACCGGCATCGAGAAGGTGGTGGAGAACCTGCGCGATGTCATCCCGCTGCTGTCGCTGCTGACACGCTCCGCGACCGGCCAGGCGATCACGACCTACGTCAACATGATCTCAGGCCCGCGCAAGGCCGACGAACTGGACGGCCCGCAGGAAGTGCACCTGGTGCTGCTCGACAACGGCCGTAGCCAGGCCTTCGCCGACGGTGAGCTGCGTCAGACGCTCAACTGCATCCGCTGCGGCGCGTGTATGAACCACTGCCCGGTCTACACCCGCATCGGCGGTCACGCCTACGGGACGGTATACCCGGGCCCCATAGGCAAGATCGTTACCCCGCACATGCTGGGCCTCGACACCACGCGCGACCTGCCCACGGCGTCGTCGATGTGCGGCGCCTGCGGCGAGGTCTGCCCGGTGAAGATTCCGATTCCCGCGCTGCTGCGCCGATTGCGCGAGGAGGCGGTGCGTGCGCCTGAGGCGGTACCGCATCACATGCGTGGGCAGGGCAGCAAGTACTCGAAGAAGGAGGCGATGCTCTGGAAGGCCTGGCGCAAGCTCAACACCTCGCCCGCGCTCTATCGCGCCTTCAGCTTCGCGGGCACACGCTTGAGCGCGCTGATGCCGTCGAACATCGGCCCGTGGACCGAACACCGCAGCGCGCCCAAGCCTGCCGCGCGCAGCCTGCACGAGCTCGCCCGCGAGCATCTGGGAGAAGATTGAATGAGCGCCAAGGACAGGATTCTTGCCAAGCTGCGCGGCAGCCTCGTTGGCACCACCCCGGTCGCGGACGACTACGATGCTGGCCTGCTGACCGAGCCCTGGCGCTATGCGGCCGACGATCGTATCGCTCGCCTGCGCAGCATGCTGGAGGCTGTGCATGGCGAGACACAGCTGACGACCCAGGCCGACTGGCCGCAACGCGCACTGGAAGCACTGGCTGCGCGCAACATCGGCGAGTTGCTGGTTTCCCCGGACACTGCGCATGGCCAGCAGCTGGCAGCGCATGTCGCCGCCAGTGCTGCGGGTCTGCGCCTGAAGGCCTACGACCAGCCCGTCGAGGCGTGGAAGGAGGAACTCTTCTTCCGCACGCCCGCCTCGCTCACCGGCACACTGGGCGGTATCGCCGCCACAGGCAGCCTGGTGCTGTGGCCGACGCCGCAGGAACCGCGGCTGATGAGTCTGGTCCCGCCCCTGCACATTGCCTTGCTCAAGGCCAGCGAGGTGCGCGACAACCTGTATGAGCTGATGCATGCACAGCACTGGGCGTCGGGGATGCCGACCAACGCCTTGCTGGTGTCGGGGCCCTCGAAGACGGCCGATATCCAGCAAACGCTCGCCTACGGTGCCCATGGCCCCAAGGAACTGCTGGTGCTCATCCTCGAGGACGCCTGAGCCGTTCGCCGACCTTGCTGTGCAGTAGACCGGGCCACGACACGCGCACGCGCGCATGTCGTGGCCCGTTTTCATGGCGTGGGCTCGCCGTGCCTTCGTTCAGCCCGGCCGGCGGGTGTGGAGCAGGTAATTGACGTCGGTGTCGCGACCGAGTGAGTACACCTTGGTGAGCGGGTTGTAGCTCATGCCGATCAGTTCCTGCGTGTCCAGGCGAGCCTGGCGGCAGTAGCGGGTGAGTTCGGACGGCTTGATGAATTTGGCGTACTCGTGCGTCCCGGCAGGTAGCAGCTTGAGCACGTATTCCGCGCCGATGATCGCAAACACATAAGACTTGAGGTTGCGGTTGAGCGTGGAGAAGAAGACGTGGCCGCCGGGCTTGACCAGGCGCGCGCAGGCGGCGATGGTGCTGGCCGGGTCAGGGACGTGCTCGAGCATCTCCATGCAGGTCACGACGTCGAAGGCGGCAGGGTTTTCGTCGGCGAAGGCTTCCGCGCTGACCAGTCGGTAATCGACCTTGTGGCCACTCTCGAACAGGTGCAGCCGTGCCACGCTGAGTGCCTTTTCGGACAGGTCGATGCCGGTTACGTCCGCACCGACTGCGCTCATGCTTTCGGCGAGGATGCCGCCACCGCAGCCGACATCGAGCACCTTTTTGCCCGCGAGCGCGGCCTTGCCGTCTATCCAGCCCAGGCGCAACGGGTTTATCTCGTGCAAGGGGCGGAACTCGGAGGCCGGGTCCCACCAGCGGTGGGCAAGTTCGCTGAATTTCTGCAGTTCGGCGGGGTCGGCGTTAAGGGTGCTCATGATTTAAGGCCAGCTTGATGAGGGTGCAGGATGGACCGTGGCGCTCGATGGGCGTTCCGGCGTGCCGTCCAAATGAAAAAGCCCCGCCGAGGCAGGGCTTTTCGGACATCGGGCTCGTGATTACTTGGAGCCGATGACTTCCACTTCCACGCGACGATCCGGCTGCAGGCAGGAGATCAGCGCAGCGCGGCCACGAACGTTGTCGCACTGGTTGCCGGTGACGGGCTGGGTCTTGCCCTTGCCTTCGGTGTAGATGCGGTTGGCGTCGACACCCTGAGCGACCAGGTAGGTCTTGACGGCAGCGGCACGGCGCTCCGACAGACGCTGGTTGTAGGCGGCCGAGCCGATGCGGTCGGTGTGGCCGACTGCAAGGATCACTTCCAGCTTGAGCGACTTGGCCTGGGCGGCGAGGTCGTTCAGGCGGGCCTGGCCTTCGGGCTTGAGCACGGCCTTGTCGAAGTCGAACAGAGCGTCAGCCGACAGCTTGATCTTGTCAGCGGTGGGCTTCGGAGCCGGAGCCGGGGCGGCAGCAGCGACCGGAGCGGCGCACTTGTCGGCGGGGACGATGTCGGAGTCGCAGGCGCAGCCGACCGGGAACTCGCCGGCAAGGGCGGTCGAGGCGGCAGCCGGGCTCCAGTAGCCGGTACGCCAGCACAGGCCGGCACCGCTGCGGGCGACGACGTTGCGCGCGTCGATCACGTAAGGGATTTCGCCCTTGCCAGCTACGACGACGTCGGCAGCCTGCGCGAAGGCGCTGGGAGCGGACACGCCGAGGGAGGCGATGGCGGCCAGCATGAGCACTTGCTTCTTGGTTTGTTTGATCATGGTTTCCTCTTTGATGGGCGAGTCGCCGGAGTTTCCACAGGACGGATTGAAAACGTGCGTTAAGCCGCTTTCGCGTTGGTTTGCACCAGTGTATCCAGTTCAATTACCGAACCTAGTTTGCCACACCGACGCGATGCGCAGCAATTCGCTGTCTCTAATATGCAACAGCTGAACGCCTTTGTCCACGCGGGTTTCTCCGTTTACCCAGACGTGGGAGACGTTCTCCCGACCGGCGACATAGACCAGATGCGAGATCGGATCGAAGCACGGCCGGCAGTGCAGGCCGCCAAGGTCCACCGCACACAGGTCGGCTGCCTTGCCCGGCTCGATCGAGCCGATACGGTCCGCCATGCCGAGCGCATCGGCTCCGCCCAGTGTGGCCATATGCAGTGCGGCGTGGGCGGGGACTGCGCTCGCATCCAGGCTGCCTACCTTGGCAAGCAGGGCGGCATGGCGCATCTCCTGGAAAAGGTCGAGTCGGTTGTTGCTCGCTGCGCCATCCGTGCCCAGGCCGACACGGATGCCTGCTTCGAGCAGGCGGGGAATGGGGGCAATGCCGCTGGCCAGCTTCATGTTCGAGGTCGGGCAGTGGGCGACACTGCAGTTGTGGCGCGCGAGCAGTTCGATGTCGGCGTCGTCAAGATGCACCGCATGCACACCGATGAGGTTCTCGCCGAGCAGCCCCAGCCGGGCCAGGCGGGCGAGCGGGCGCAGGCCGTGCGTCGTGATCGAGTCGGCGATCTCGCCCGCGGTCTCGTGTACATGGATGTGGATTGGTAGTTCGAGCTCCTCGGCAAGGGCGAGCGCGCGTGCGAAGCTCCTGTCGCTGACCGTGTAGGGCGCGTGAGGGGCGATGGCGAATTCGATCAGCGGCTCGCGTTGCCAGCGGTCGCGTGCGGCAAGGCCCTTGCGCAGGTAGTCGTCGGCGTCGCTTGCGTAAGGGGTGGGGAACTCGAGCATGACGATGCCGACCACCGCTCGGATGCCCGCGGTGGCAAAGGCCTCGGCGGCGGCTTCGGGGTGGAAGTACATGTCGTTGCACGTGGTGATGCCGCCGCGCAGCATCTCGGCGGCGGCGAGCAGGCTGCCGTCATGCACGAAGGCGGCCGAAACGTGGCGCGACTCGGTCGGCCAGATCGCCTCCTGGAGCCAGCGCATGAGCGGCAGGTCATCGGCCAGCCCGCGCATCAGGTTCATCGCTGCATGGGTATGCAGATTGACCAGGCCGGGCATGAGTACATGGTCCGGCAGGTCGAACACCTTGCGGGCGGCGAGCCTTCCGCGTGCGTCCGCGCTGGGAAGGATGTCGGTGATCCGGCCTTTCGAGACGACGACAGTGTGGTCATCGAGGACGACGCCCGCCGGTTGGACGGGAATGACCCAGCGTGCGTGGATGAGCAGGTCGGCAATCTCGTTCAAGATGGAGCTCCGCAATGTCCCGGTCGATCAGGTGGCGTGCCGGGCAGGTTGTCGCAAGGGTTGGGCGGCGAATGCATCGACCATTATTAGCATGGGCGTTCGTGGCCAACAACACGACCGCTGGCCCTGTGGCCAGGGGGATGTGAGAAATGCGCCGGCGGTTCGCCCGCAGCGCATCGCTTCATGCAACAATTCGGCCATTCCTATTGGACTGATGGCGGCTCTGCGGCCACCGCGAATGTATGAACGCGACTCCAAGCCGGATCGGCAAATACAGGATCATCAAGGAGGTCGGGCGTGGTGCTACCGCGATCGTCTACCTCGCCGAGTCTGACGACCGGCCCGAGCCTGTCGCCGTCAAGCATGTGCGTTTCGATGACAAGGTCAAGGACGAGGCGAAATGGAACCGCCGCCTGGTCAAGCTGCTCAGGGCCGAGCAGGTGGTGTCGAGCCGTCTGAACCACCCCAACATCATCCGCATCCACGATGCTTCGATCGAGCCGACACAGGCCTATGTGGTGATGGAGTACTTTCCGGGTGGTTCGCTGGAGCGCTACTGCAGCTTCGACAAGCTGCTGCCGATACACCGCACGATCGGCATCGTCTTCAAGTGCTGCATGGCGCTCGATCATGCCTACCGGCAGGGCATCGTGCATCGCGACATCAAGCCGGCCAACATCCTCGTCGACGACGAGGACAACGTGAAGATCACCGACTTCGGGCTTGCGCTCAACATCAACAAGAAGCTCGATACCGACTCGACCTTCATCATGGGTGTGGGCTCGCCGGCCTACATGAGCCCGGAGCAGATCAAGGGCTACCCGCTCAACCAGAAGACCGACCTCTATTCGCTGGGCGTCCTGCTTTTCCATCTGCTCACGGGCCGATTGCCTTTCCGCGCCAGCAACCCTGCCCAGCTGGTGTACAAGATCATCAATGCCGATCCGCCCTCGGTGTCGCAACTCAATCCGGATGTGCCCGAGCAGATGGACGCGGTGATCCGCAAGGCGCTGGAGAAAGATCTGTACTCGCGCTATCGCAATGGCGCCGAGTTCGCGAAGGATCTTGCTGCGGTGCGCTACCAGATCCTCGATGAGGACCAGGCTCCGCTTGACCAGGCCCGCTTTGCGCGCTTGCGCAGGCTCGCGTTCTTCACCGAGTTCGAGGACATCGACCTGTGGGAGGTGATGCGCATCTGCGCGTGGCGCAAGGTCGGGCCGCAGGTCGCCTTGATGCGCGAGGGCGACAACGACCAGCGCTTCGGGATCGTCCTCGAGGGCAAGGTCGAGCTGTCGATCGAGGGGCGCCGCGTCATGCAACTCGGGCCGGGCGAGGTGTTCGGGGTGCAGGCCTGGCTCGACCAGCTCGAGCGCAGGCACATGATGACCGTTGTGTCGGTCGGCGAGCTGAGCTATCTGGAGGTCAACCCGGCTGCACTCGCGCTCGCCAGCGAGGAGGTGCTCGAACGCTTCCGCCGCGAGATCTCGACCGTGGTGGTGCGGCGCCTGGCGCAGGTTTCGCGTGAGCTTTCCGCGACTGCGCCCGCCGCGCTGCGCGCGGAACACACCGCAACGGGTTTCGATCTGCAGCTGCTCGATAACTGAAGGCCTGCCAGGCTATGCCAGGCCGGGCAGCGGCCCTGCCTAGCGGGCCGCGCCGAGCGCGCGTGCCCTGGTGGCGCTGGCTTCGCGCGCGGCCGCGTCAGGCGCCTGGATCTCGAGCCAGTGGCCGAGATGGCGACAGGTGAGTTCGGAGAGGGCCTGCATCCATTCATGACGCTCGTTGAGGCAGGGAATGTAGTGGAACACCTTGCCGCCTTTCTCGAGGAAGGCCTCCTTGCACTCCATGGCGATTTCCTCGAGCGTTTCCAGACAGTCTGCGACAAAGCCGGGGCACATCACATCGACGCGTCCGACGCCTTGGGCAGCAAGCGCCTCCAGTGTCGGCTGGGTGTAGGGCTTGAGCCACTCGGCCTTGCCGAAACGGGACTGGAAGGTGACCAGTACGCGCTCGGGTGCGACGCCCAGGCCTTCGGCCACGAGGCGGCCGGTCTTGTGGCATTCGCAGTGGTAGGGATCGCCGAGGTCGAGGGAGCGCCGTGGTACGCCATGGAAGCTCAGCAGGAGTCGATCCGGTTCGCCATGGACAGCCCAGTGCTCGCGTACGCTCGCGACCAGGGCGGCAATGTAGCCGGGATCGTCCTGGAAGCTGCGCACGAAGCGGATCTCTGGCTGGTTGCGCCAGTGCGCGAGGCAGCGCCCGACCTCGTCGATGACGGTCGCCGTCGTGCTGGCCGAGTACTGCGGGTACATCGGCACCACCAGGATGCGCGTACAGCCGCGGCTGCGCATGCCGTTGAGCGTGTCGGCGATGGAGGGCTTGCCGTAGCGCATGGCGTAGGCGATGTCGAGTTCGCCATGGCCGGCCTTGAGCAGGTAGCCTGCCAGCAGCTTGGCCTGGCGTTCGGTGTGGACTTTCAGCGGTGAGCCTTCGTCCATCCACACGCTCGCGTACTTGCGCGCCGAGGCCTTGGGACGGGTGTTGAGGATGATGCCGTTGAGGATCGGCCACCAGATCAGGCGCGGGATCTCGACCACGCGCGGGTCGGACAGGAACTGCTTGAGGTAGGGGCGTAGTGCGGCAGCGGTGGGTGCGTCGGGTGTGCCGAGGTTTACCAGCAGCACGCCGGTGCGGGTTTCGGAGCCGTGCTTGAACGGCGGTTCGGTCCAGTAACGAGACATCGGGGTCCTTGTCGGCGGGCGGGCGAGCGAGCCGGGCCGAAGGCCGGCTACGGCCCATCAATGGTTCGAAGACAGGGCGTTCGAGAGCAGTCGTGCCGTGATGTCGACGATCGGAATCACGCGGTCGTAGGCCATGCGGGTGGGGCCGATGACCCCGAGCGAGCCCACGATGCGGCCGTCGACCTCGTAGGGTGCGGTGATCACGCTGCAGCCGTCGAGCGGGGCCAGGCCGGATTCGTCGCCAATGAAGATCTGGACGCCGTCGGCACGGTTGGAAAGGTCCAGCAGCTGGATCAGGCCGGTGCGCTGCTCGAACAGCTTGAACAGTTCGCGCAAGCGGGACATGTTTGACGACAGGTCCTCGAAGTCGAGCAGATTGGTCTCACCCGAAATCACGTAGCTCGAAGCGTTCTCTTCTGCAGCCTCGGTGCCGGCATCCACGGTCGCCGTCATCAGTTCGGTCATGTCGCTGCGCAACTGGCGCAGTTCCTCGCCAAGGCGGCGGCGGATCTCGTCGAAGCCAAGGCCGGCGAAGTGTTCGTTGAGGTAGCTTGCGGCCGCGCTGAGTTCGGCGCCGCTGTAGCCGCGACGGGTGACCAGAATCCGGTTCTGCACGTCGCCGGCGGTGGTGACGATGATGAGCAGGATGCGCGTCTCGGCCAGGCTGACGAACTCGAACTGGCGGATGCGGATGGCTTCCTTGCGCGGCGCCACGACGATGCCCGCGAACTGGGTGAGTTCGGACAACAGGTGCGAGGCGGAGTTGATCAGGCGCTGGGGCTGGTCGGGCAGGAACTGGCCCTCAAGGGCGCGCACGCGGGCGTTCTCGAGCGGCTGCACCGTGAGCAGCGAGTCGACGAAGAAGCGGTAACCGCGTGCGGTGGGGATGCGCCCGGCAGAAGTGTGCGGACTGGCGATGAGGCCCATCTCCTCGAGATCGCTCATCACGTTGCGCACCGTGGCCGGCGACAGGTCCAGACCGGAGAAGCGGGACAGTGCGCGCGAACCGACCGGCAGACCGTCCGCAATATAGCGTTCGATCAGGGTCTTGAGCAGGATCTGGGAGCGGGCGTCGAGGGCGTTCATTTCAGTCGAGAACTATACTTCGAAATGCACCGGAATGCCGCGTGCAGGCGCACTGAGAGGGGTATCTTCGACGTCGGGTGTTGTCGGCGGCTTGCATGAATGTGGTTTAATCCGCGCTCATGAGCTTCAGCTTCCAGACCATCGCCCTGATTGGCAAATACCAGAGCGCCGACGTTGCCGAGTCGGTGACTTCGATTGCGCGTTTTCTACGTGAGCGCGGGCTCAAGGTACTGATCGAGCAAGGCACGGCAAGTTTCATCGGCGGCACGCCCGACTTTCCGGTCGCCAGCTATGAACATATCGGTGCCGAGGCCGATCTGGCCGTGGTCATCGGCGGCGATGGCAGCATGCTGCACAGTGCGCGCCGGCTGATCGAACACGGTGTTCCGCTGGTGGGGGTCAATCTCGGGCGCCTCGGCTTCCTGACCGACATCTCGCGCACCGACGCTTGCGAGCGCCTCGGCGAGATGCTCGATGGCCGCTTCAGCGAGGAAACCCGCTTCATGCTCGACGCCGAGGTGCTGCGCGCGGGCGAACGCGTGTTCCACACCCTGGCGCTCAACGATGTCGTGGTGAACAAGGGCGACCTGGGGCGCATGATCGAATTCGATCTCTCCATCGACGGTGAGTTTGTCTACACCCAGCGCTCGGACGGCATGATCGTGTCGACGCCGACAGGGTCGACCGCCTATGTCCTCTCCGCCAATGGTCCGATCCTGCACCCGAGCGTGGGCGGGATCGCCCTCGTGCCCCTGTGTCCGCATGCGCTCACGGCGCGTCCGATCACCATTCCCGATACCTGCCGGATCGACATCGACCTCTTGCCGCACCAGGATGCGCGCGTGCATTTCGACGGCCAGACGCGTTTCGATCTGCGCTCAGGGGATCGGGTGCGCCTGACGCGGTCGTCGCGCGCGCTGCGTCTGCTGCATCCGGAGGGGTACAGCTATTTTGCGATGTTGCGCGAGAAGCTGCACTGGAGTGCTTCGCCCAGACACAACTGATTCCCCGCGGTGGTCGTGACCTTGCGGCTCGTGAGCGCCCGGGCTGCGCCGGGTCGAGCACGCTGTCGTGGGTTGTTTCCACCGCGCCTTGCCTCCGACTGATCGATTCCCATGCTGCGTAATCTGACCATCCGCGACTTCGTAATCGTCGATCGCCTCGAGCTGGAGTTCGAGGCCGGTTTCGGCGCCCTGACCGGGGAGACCGGCGCCGGTAAGTCGATCTTGCTCGACGCGCTGGGGCTCGCCCTCGGCGGCCGTGGCGAAGCGGCGATGGTGCGGCAGGGCTGCGAGCGTGCGGAGGTGAGCGCGGAGTTCGACCTGCCTGCCGCCGGCGAACTGCTTGACTGGCTGCGCGAGCAGGCCTTGCCCACTGACGATGGGGCGTTGATCCTTCGTCGCACGCTTGATGCAGGCGGGCGCAGCCGGGCCTGGATCAATGGCAGCAGCGTCACGCTCGCGCAGTTGCGCTGCGCGGGAGAGTGGCTTGCCGACATCCACGGCCAGCATGCGCATCATGCGTTGCTGCGCGCCGATGCTCAGCGCGCGTTGCTCGATGCCCATGCGGGCGCGTTGCCACTGGCGTCCGAGGTCGCCAGGTGTCATCGCGAATGGCAGCGCCTCGTGCGGCTGCGGCGCGAGGCCGAAGCCGACTCGGAGAGCTCGGCGCGCGAGCGCGAGCTGCTCGCCTGGCAGTTGCGCGAGCTTGACGACTTGGGCTTCGACCCCGCCGAGTGGCAGGAGATCAATGCCGAGCACGGCCGCCTTGCGCATGCAGCCGGCCTCATCGAGGGGGCGGAGGAGACCTTGGTGGCGCTCGCCGAGGGGGATGGCGCGGTGTGTTCGGTGCTGCGCCATGTCGATGCTCGTATTGCAGCGCTGGCCGACTACGATCCGGCGCTCGCCGACGTGCGCGACCTTCTTGCTGCGGCCGCGATCCAGGCCGACGAGGCGCTGCATGCGCTGCGCCGCTACCGCGACCGTCTCGATCTCGACCCCGGCCGCCTTGCCGAGGTGGAGCAGCGCATCGCTGCCGTGCTGGATATGGCGCGCAAGCACAGGGTCGCGCCCGAGGCGCTCGGCGAGCTCAGGCAGCAATGGCAGGCAAGACTGGAGGCGCTCGAGGCGAGTGCCGATCCGCAGCGCATGGCTGTTGCGGAGGCCGAGGCGCGCAGGCGCTTCGATGCCGCAGCCGCCGAGTTGTCCGCCTGCCGGGCACCGGCCGCGCAGAGCTTGTCGGCGGAGATTACCGAGGCGATGCAGACCCTGGCGATGGCCGGTGGACGGTTCGAGGTCGCCCTCGAGGCCTGCGAGCCTTCCGCGAACGGTGTGGAAACTGTCGAGTTCCGTGTTGCGGCCAACTCGGGCCAGGCCCTGCGCAGCCTGGCCAAGGTCGCTTCAGGCGGCGAATTGTCCCGTATCGGGTTGGCGATTCAGGTCATGACCAGCCGTGATTCGGCAGTGCCGACACTCATCTTCGACGAGGTGGATGTCGGTATCGGCGGTCGCGTCGCGGAAATCGTGGGCACCTTGCTGGCGCGCCTTGGCGCCGATCGCCAGGTGCTGTGCGTGACCCACCTTCCGCAGGTGGCGGCGTGTGCGGACTGGCAGTGGCGCATCGCCAAGCGCGAACATGATGGCGCTACCGTCAGCGAGGTGGTGGCGCTGGGGGCGAGCGAGCGGGTTGAGGAGATCGCGCGCATGCTCGGCGGGGTGAATATAACGGCCACTACCCGAGAGCACGCGGCAGAAATGTTGAGCCGCAGCTAGGTGCCTGCAGGCACCTGGCGTCAGGTTTCGCGGTTGGGGCAGTTCTCGCGCTTGCAGTCGGCGTACAGGTAGAGCGCATGTTCGCGGATGGAGAAGCCGCGTTCTTCGGCGATCTTGTTCTGCCGGCGTTCGATCTCCGGGTCGAAGAATTCCTCGACCTTGCCGCACTGCATGCACACCAGGTGGTCGTGATGGCCGCCCTCGTTGAGCTCGAACACGGCCTTGCCCGACTCGAAGTAATGGCGCTCGAGGAGTCCGGCCTGTTCGAACTGGGTGAGAACGCGATAAACCGTGGCAAGCCCGATGTCCATGCCTTCGTTCATCAGCGAGCGGTAGACGTCTTCCGCGGTGAGGTGGCGCTGATCCGAGCTCTGGAAGAGATCGAGGATCTTCAGGCGGGGGTAGGTCGCCTTGAGGCCGATGCTTTTGAGGTTCTTCGAGTTGTCGGACATGGGAGCCTGAATTGCGTGCAAGTGGAAGAGAGATTGGCCCGGAGTCTGTGTGCGTCGCGGAGCATGCATGCCGCAAGTGTGCGGGCCGGTATCCGGGGTGCAGGCTTGCGCAGGGGCAGAACCCGAAGGTCTTCATGCGCCAGCGCCTCGGCAACACGGCGTATGTTATATTTTTTACCCCCTTCTGAGAACCGCGACCCGGTCGCGTCAGGCTTGAAATCATCCATGCGTTCCTACATCGCTGCGGTAACCGTCACTGCCGTCCTGCTTGGCGGCTGCTCTCTAGACTCCGCGATCGGAGTCGTAGACCCGTATCGGATCGACATCCGTCAGGGTAATTACGTCGATCAGGACATGCTTGCCCAACTGCGCAAGGGCATGTCGCGCGAGCAGGTGCGCTTCGTCCTGGGGTCGCCGCTGGTCGCGGACGTGTTCCGCAATGACCGCTGGGACTACGTCTATCACCACCGTTCGGGTCGTGCTGCGCCCCAGCAGCGCGTGATCTCGGTGTTCTTCGTCAATGATGTGCTCGATCGCGTCGAAGGTGATGTGCAGGCCGCCGATGCGACGGGCGAGGGCGCGCAGGCGTCGACGCGTGTCCGTGTCGTCGAGGTGCCAGGGCCTGCCCGGCGCGACTGAAAGCCGCTCAGTCCGGCGAGCGCGCACGACGCGGCGCCGGCTAGTGCTCATACCATCTACTCCAGGATTGCAACAGAATGTCCGATGTCAGGGTTGCCATTGCCGGTGCCTCCGGCCGCATGGGGCGCATGCTGATCGAGGCGGCGCTCAAGGAGGAGGGGGTCGTGCTCGCCTCGGCCTTCGACCGTCCGCAGACCCCCTTCATCGGCCGTGACGCCGGTGAGATGGCCGGGGTCAACACCGGGGTGCAGATCACCGATGATGCGGCTGCAGCCATCGCTGCGGCCGATTGCGTCATCGACTTCACGCGCCCGGAGGGTACGCTCGTTCATCTCGCCCTGGCGCGTGAGCTGGGCAAGGCCGTCGTGATCGGTACCACCGGGTTCGACGCTGCCGGCAAGGCGGCCATTGCCGAAGTTGCGCAGCAGGTTCCGGTCGTGTTCGCGCCCAACATGGCGGTCGGCGTCAACGCCGTTTTCAAGCTGCTCGAGGTCGCTGCGCGCATTCTCGACGAAGGCTACGACGTGGAAGTGATCGAGGCGCATCATCGCTTCAAGGTCGATGCCCCGTCGGGTACCGCCCTGCGCATGGGTGAGGTCGTTGCCCGCGAACTGGGTCGCAATCTGGATGCGTGTGCGATCTACGGCCGCGAGGGCTACACCGGAGAGCGCAAGCCCGAGACGATCGGCTTTTCCACCATTCGTGGCGGTGATGTCGTCGGCGACCATACCGTGCTGTTTGCCGGCCTCGGTGAACGTATCGAAATCACCCACAAGTCGGGCAGTCGCATGCCCTACGCCACTGGTGCAATGCGCGCCGCGCGCTTCCTTGGCGGCCGTTCGTCCGGTCTGTTCGACATGCAGGATGTTCTCGGTCTGCGTTGAGCGGCAGGACTGCTGATGAGCGCAGATCCGCAACTTGACCGCGATGAGGCGCTGGCCCAGTTGCGGCGGGTTCGCGCGCAGCTCGAACTGATCGAGCGCCATACGGGCGCGAGCGTGTGGGAGCTCGATCTCCAGAGTGGCAGCATCGACTTCGACCGCGGTTTGTCGCTCGCGCTCGGGCATGGTCCCGAAGTTGCGCTGGACTGGCTGAAGCGGGTCAACGAGGAAGACCGCTCGCTGCTGCATCGCCGCCTCGTCGATCATCTGCGTGGTGTCACGCCAGAGTTTCGTGCGGAGATCAGAGCGTTGTCGGCCGCGGGTGAGTGGCGTTGCCTCGAGATCGAGGGCGAGGCTTTCGACCGTGCTGCAGACGGGCGCTGGTTGCGCGTGGTCGGTACGCTTCGCGATGTCAGCGCGCGCAAGCGGCGAGAGCTCGAGTTGCTCGAGGCCAAGGAGGCGGCGGAGGCCGCCAGTCGGGCCAAGGGCGACTTCCTCGCCAACATGAGTCACGAGATCCGCACGCCGATGAACGGCATTATCGGCATGACCGAGCTTCTTCTCGACTCGGGCATCGTCGGCGAGCAGCGCGAGTATCTTGAGACGGTGAGGACGTCGGCGCAGGCGCTGCTCACGATCATCAACGACATCCTTGATTTTTCGCGCATCGAGGCCGGTCGGCTCAACGTCGAGGCAATCGACTACTCGGTCGCTGCGGTGTTCTCCGAGACGGTGCGCAGCCTTGGCCTGCGGGCGAGCCAGAAAGGGCTGGAGTTGTTCTACGAGATTGCGCCCGACGTGCCGGCCGTTCTCAGAGGGGATCCTACCCGTCTGCGTCAGATCCTCACCAACCTCATCGGCAATGCGATCAAGTTTACCGACGCGGGCGAAGTTGAGGTCAGCGTCGGTCGTGCCCACGATGCCGCAGGTGCAGCAGTGCTGGCCGTGGCTGTTCGTGACACCGGCTGTGGTATTCCGGCGGACAAACTGGAATCGATCTTTGGTGTGTTCTCGCAGGCCGATACGTCGACAACGAGAAAGTACGGCGGTACCGGTCTTGGCCTGGCGATCACCCGTCAATTGCTCGACTTGATGCACGGCCGGATCGAGGTCGAGAGCACGCCAGGGGTTGGTAGCGTGTTTCGCTTCACACTGCCGCTGGAAGTCGTGGCGGGGCCGACTCCGCTGGACGCCACTGCATTACGGGCCACGCGGGTGCTGGTGGCCGCGCGCAACGAGGCGTTCTCGGCATCGATCTGCCGCCAGCTGAGCGCGTTCGGTGCGCGTGCCGAACGCGTTGCCGGCAGCGGGGATGTCCTTGGAGCGCTGGTGGCGGCCCGCGATGGCTCGGAGCCATACGACTTCCTTATCATGGATGCCAGCCTTCCCGATCCGGCAGGCTTTGCCCTGGCTCAGCGCTTTGCCGATGCGGACTCGCGCCTCGATCGCATCGTCATGATGATGGCGAGCCATTCGCAGCGCAACGATGCAGCCCGCTGCGCGGAGATAGGCCTGAACTCGAGGCTCGTGAAACCCTTCTCCCAGGAAGACCTGCTCGACGTCTTGCGGATGGCGCGCGCGGGCGGCGAGGCTGTGGACGTGCAGGGCTCGGCGTTGATGGCGAACCTGCGTTTCGACCTGGGTGAGGGTGTTGGCGCCGAGCCGGTGGGTGGAGGACGGCGGCTGGAGGTGCTGGTGGTGGAGGACAACCCGGTAAACCAGACCGTCGCTCAGCGCATGCTGGAACGCGCTGGCCATTCGGTCACGCTCGCCAATAACGGCGAGGAGGCGCTCGAAGCCTTCGATCAGGGGCGCTTCGATCTCATCCTGATGGACGTCCAGATGCCGGTGATGGGCGGCCTCGAGGCAACCCAGGCCATTCGCGCGCGCGAGGCCCGTCGCAGCTGGGTCGTGCAGGGTGACTGGCGGCCGATGCCGATCATTGCCATGACTGCGCATGCGATGGAGGGCGACCGGCAGCGTTGCCTGGACGCCGGTATGGACGACTATGTCTCGAAGCCGGTTCATCCTCGCGAGCTGCTGGCCGCGATCGAGCGCGCCTGTGGTGAGCGCGCAGGGGGCGAAGCGGATGAAGAGGCCGACGTCAGCCTGCTCGAGCTCGGCGAGGCGGGGCGCAGGCAGATCGCCTGCCTGGACGAGGCCCGTGCGATGTTCGACGGTGACGAGGATATCGTCCGCCAGTTGGTCGACGTGTTTCTCCGCGATCACGAGCGCACGGTGGTCGAATTGCAGCGCGCGTCATCGGCGATGGACTACGCCCAGCTCGCCGAGATCGGTCACGCGGTCAAGGGGTCGGTGGGCTTGTTCTCTGCCAATCGGGCGGTCGAGGCTGCACGCAAGCTCGAGTCGCTCGCGCGTACCAGCGATCCAGAGGCGGCGACCTCGCAGGCGCGCATCCTCATTTCCGAGCTCGGCTTGCTCGCGCGCGTGTTGCGTAACGACTCGGCGTAGGGGGCTGGCCATCCCGGACGGCCTGCTCGGGTGTCGAATCCATCGTGGGGTTTGCCTTCAAAGGCCCAAAAATATACAATTTCACAGTTTTCATCGACCCGGGCATGAAAGGTTTCTTCCCCGAATCAAACACTTTCGTCTGCGGTGCGGCCGCGGATCGGTTGTCGTCGTGATTGACGACCATCGTTCGGGTCATGGCGAATTGGAGCCAGGTGGCGATGACTGCCGGCTCAACAAGCGGGATTGGCCCCGAGGCCCGTCCCGCTTTTTGTACGTCTTGCTTTTTCTCGTATCGGGGCGCGCCATGCGTGTCCCGGATCTACAAGCTGAATCCAGGAGCTTCTCGTGAGTGCATACCCGTCCGCCCTTCTTGCGCTTGCCGACGGAACGATCTTCCACGGCAAGGGTATCGGCGCGGTTGGCAGCACGGTTGGCGAGGTCGTGTTCAACACATCGATGTCGGGTTACCAGGAAATCCTGACCGACCCGAGCTATTCCCGCCAGATCGTCACGCTGACCTACCCGCACATCGGCAATACCGGTGTCAATGCCGAGGACGTCGAGTCCACCCGCGTCCACGCAGCCGGCCTCGTCATTCGCGACCTGCCGCTGCTGCCCTCCAACTTCCGCATGACGCAACGTCTGGACGCCTACCTGCGCGCCGAGAACATCGTCGCGATCGCCGGGCTCGATACCCGCAAGCTCACCCGCGTGCTGCGCGAGAAGGGGGCGCAGGCCGGCTGCATCGTCACTGCCGCAGACGGCGAGGCGCTGAATGCAGATGCCGCCATCGCCCAGGCGCGCGCGTTCCCGGGCCTGGCCGGCATGGACCTGGCCAAGGTCGTGAGCGCGACCGAGTCGTACGACTGGAAGCAGGCCGAGTGGAAGCTTGACCAGGGCTACGTCGATCAGGCCGAGCCGCGCTTCCACGTCGTCGCCTACGATTTCGGCGTCAAGTTCAACATCCTGCGCATGCTGGCCGAACGTGGCTGCCGCCTGACCGTGGTGCCGGCGCAGACGCCCGCCAAGGACGTGCTGGCGCTCAAGCCGGATGGGGTGTTCCTGTCCAACGGCCCGGGCGACCCCGAGCCGTGCGACTACGCCATCGAGGCCATCCGCGAGATCGTCGCCACGCGCACGCCCACCTTCGGCATCTGCCTTGGCCATCAGCTGCTGGCGCTCGCCTCCGGGGCGAAGACCATGAAAATGAGCACCGGCCACCATGGTGCGAACCATCCAGTGAAGGACCTCGACACCGGCAAGGTGCTGATCACCAGCCAGAACCATGGCTTCGCCGTCGATCCGTCGACGATGCCGGCGAACCTGAGGGTGACCCACGTGTCGCTCTTCGACGGCACCAACCAGGGTATCGCGCGCACCGATGTGCCGGCCTTCTCCTTCCAGGGACACCCGGAAGCCAGTCCCGGTCCGCACGACGTCGCCTATCTGTTCGACCGCTTCATCGGTCTGATGGAAGCCGCCAAGTAAGCCGTCACCGGGCAGGCCACGGCCTGCCGCTACTGTTTTGGACGCGCGCGCATCCTGCGCGCCGTCGAGGAATCATCGAGGCAAGACAATGCCGAAACGTACAGACATCAAGAGCATCCTGATCATCGGCGCAGGCCCGATCATCATCGGCCAGGCCTGCGAGTTCGACTACTCCGGCGCCCAGGCCTGCAAGGCCCTGCGCGAGGAAGGCTTCCGCGTCATCCTGGTCAACTCGAACCCGGCCACGATCATGACCGATCCCGAGACGGCCGATGTCACCTACATCGAGCCGATCACCTGGCAGGTCGTCGAGCGCATCATCGAGAAGGAGCGCCCCGACGCCATCCTGCCGACCATGGGCGGACAGACGGCGCTCAACTGCGCGCTCGACCTCGGCCGCCACGGCGTGCTGGCCAAGTACGGCGTGGAACTGATCGGCGCCTCCGAGGAGGCCATCGACAAGGCCGAAGACCGCCTCAAGTTCAAGGACGCGATGACCAAGATCGGTCTTGGTTCGGCGCGCTCGGGCATCGCCCACAGCATGGAAGAGGCGCTGCAGGTGCAGGGCGGCATCGGTTTCCCGGTCATCATCCGCCCGAGCTTCACGCTCGGCGGTACCGGCGGCGGCATCGCCTACAACATGGAAGAGTTCCACGAGATCTGCAAGCGCGGTCTCGAGGCCAGCCCGACCAACGAACTGCTGATCGAAGAGTCGCTGCTCGGCTGGAAGGAATACGAGATGGAAGTCGTGCGCGACCGCGCCGACAACTGCATCATCGTGTGCTCGATCGAGAACCTCGATCCCATGGGTGTGCACACCGGCGACTCGATCACCGTCGCGCCGTCGCAGACGCTGACCGACAAGGAATACCAGATCATGCGCAACGCCTCGATCGCGGTGCTGCGCGAGATCGGGGTGGATACCGGGGGCTCGAACGTGCAGTTCGCCATCAACCCCCAGGATGGTCGCATGATCGTCATCGAGATGAACCCGCGCGTGTCGCGTTCGTCGGCGCTGGCGTCCAAGGCCACCGGTTTCCCGATCGCCAAGGTCGCGGCCAAGCTGGCGGTGGGCTATACGCTCGACGAGCTCAAGAACGACATCACCGGCGGCGCCACGCCAGCCTCGTTCGAGCCCTCGATCGACTACGTCGTCACCAAGATCCCGCGTTTCGCCTTCGAGAAGTTCCCGCAGGCCAACGACCGCCTCACCACCCAGATGAAGTCGGTGGGCGAGGTCATGGCCATGGGCCGCAGCTTCCAGGAGTCCTTCCAGAAGGCCCTGCGCGGCCTCGAGGTGGGGGCTTACGGCCTGGACGAGATCGAAGCCGATGACGCCGATCTCGAGCACGAGCTCTCGAGCGCCGGCCCGCAGCGCATCTGGTACGTCGGTCAGGCCTTCCGCGAAGGCATGACGCTCGAGCAGGTGCATAACCTCAGCAAGATCGACCCCTGGTTCCTCGCTCAGATCGAGGACATCGTGCTGTCCGAGAAGGCGCTCTCCGGCCGATCGCTGAAGGCGATCCAGGCTGCCGAGTTGCGCGAGCTCAAGCGCAAGGGTTTCTCCGACCGCCGCCTGGCCAAGCTGCTCAACGCCGACGAGACCGCGGTGCGTCTGCATCGCCACGCGCTCGGCGTGCGCCCGGTGTTCAAGCGCGTCGACACCTGCGCGGCCGAGTTCGCGACTTCGACCGCCTACATGTACTCCTCCTACGAGGAAGAGTGCGAGGCGCGTCCGACCGACAAGAAGAAGATCATGGTGCTCGGCGGCGGTCCCAACCGCATCGGCCAGGGCATCGAGTTCGACTACTGCTGCGTCCATGCCGCACTCGCCCTGCGCGAGGACGGTTACGAGACCATCATGGTCAACTGCAACCCCGAGACCGTGTCCACCGACTACGACACTTCGGATCGCCTGTACTTCGAGCCGATCACGCTCGAGGACCTGCTCGAGATCGTGCACATCGAGAAGCCGGTCGGCGTCATCGTGCAGTTCGGCGGCCAGACGCCGCTCAAGCGCGCCCAGGCGCTGCAGGACAACGGCGTGCCCATCATCGGTACCAGCCCCGACATGATCGACGCCGCCGAGGACCGCGAGCGCTTCCAGAAGCTGCTCAACGACCTTGGCCTGCGTCAGCCGCCCAACCGTACCGCGCGTACGCCCGAAGAGGCCGTGCGCCTCGCGGCCGAGATCGGCTACCCGCTCGTGGTGCGCCCGTCCTACGTGCTGGGTGGCCGCGCGATGGAGATCGTGCACGAGCAGAAGGATCTCGAGCGCTACATGCGCGAGGCGGTCAAGGTGTCCAACGAGTCGCCGGTGCTGCTCGACCGCTTCCTCAATGACGCTACCGAGGTGGACGTCGATGCGCTGTCCGACGGTAAGCAGGTGATGATCGGCGGCATCATGGAACACATCGAGCAGGCCGGCGTGCACTCGGGCGACTCCGCGTGCTCGCTGCCGCCCTACACGCTGTCGGCCAAATTGCAGGACGAGCTGCGCCGCCAGACCGAGGCGATGGCGCGCGCGCTCAACGTCGTCGGCTTGATGAACGTGCAGTTTGCGATCCAGGGCGAGGGCGACAACGCGGTGGTGTATGTGCTGGAGGTGAATCCGCGCGCCTCGCGTACGGTGCCCTTCGTGTCCAAGGCCTGCTCGTTGCCGCTGGCGAAGATCGCGGCGCGCTGCATGGCGGGCCAGAGCCTGGTCAGCCAGGGCGTCACCGGCGAGATCGTGCCGCCTTACTACTCGGTCAAGGAGGCGGTGTTCCCCTTCGTCAAGTTCCCGGGCGTGGATACCATCCTCGGGCCGGAGATGAAGTCCACCGGCGAGGTCATGGGCGTCGGCCGCAGCTTCGCCGAGGCCTTCGTCAAGAGCCAGATCGGCGCGGGCGTCAAGCTGCCGACCAGCGGCGCGGTGTTCATCAGCGTCAAGCCGAGCGACCGCCCTGTCGCGGTGGAAGTGGCACGCGAGCTGCACGACCTTGGCTTCACCCTGGTTGCCACGCGCGGCACCGCTTCGGTAATCGAGGCCGCAGGCATCCCGGTTGCTGTGGTCAATAAGGTCAACGAGGGGCGTCCGCACATCGTGGACATGATCAAGAACGAAGAGATCGTCATGGTCATCAACACGGTCGAGGAGAAGCGCCAGGCGATCACCGATTCGCGCTCGATCCGTACCAGCGCGCTGGCCGCCAAGCTGTCGATCTTCACCACGATCGAGGGCGCTCGCGCCGCGTGCATGGGCATGCGCCATCTCGCTGGCGGGCTCGATGTCTATTCCGTGCAGGATCTGCACACCGAGCTGAAGCAGCAAGCATGAACAAGACTCCGTTGACCGTCGCAGGTGCAGAGAAGCTGCGCGCCGAACTGCACCGCCTGAAGACCGTGGACCGTCCGAACGTGATTGCGGCGATCGCCGAAGCGCGCTCGCATGGCGACTTGTCCGAAAACGCCGAGTACGAGGCTGCCAAGGACCGCCAGGGCTTCATCGAAGGCCGCATCATGGAGGTCGAGGCCAAGCTCGCCAATGCCCAGATCATCGACCCCAAGCTGCTCGATGCCGATGGCCGTTGCGTGTTCGGTGCCACGGTCGAGCTCGAGGACATGGATGCCGGGCAGGTCGTGACCTACCAGATCGTCGGTGACGACGAGGCCGATATCAAGGAGAACAAGATCTCGATCAGCTCGCCGATCGCGCGTGCGCTGATTGGCAAGTTCGCCGGCGATATTGCGGAGGTTCAGGCACCGGGCGGCGTGCGCGAATTCGAGATCATTGACGTACGCTACGTCTGATTGTCGCCGGACGTGAAGAAGGCGGTGCGATGCACCGCCTTCTCGCATGGCCGGCTCAGGCGTGGCGCCGATCACGGCGCCATACTTCAGCGGCCGCGTGCTCCAGTTGTACGGCCGCGTGCAGCCGGTGCGCGGGCGGGTGAACGACGGGTTTCTGCGCTTGCCTTGGCAAGGGCGGCACGGCGCGCAGCGGCGGCGAAGGCCGCAGCGGACTTGGCGGTCGCGGCCCGGGCGGGTTTCTTTTCGGGTGCTGCAGCGGGCTTGTCTTGCTCACGGCGTTCGCGCCAGACGACGAGGATGCTGCCGATGTGCTGCACAGCCTGGGCTTCCAGGCTCGCACACAGCGCTTGCATGAGGGCGTCACGCTGTTCGCGCTCGGTGCCCTGGACCTTGACCTTGATGAGTTCGTGCGCCTGCAGCGCGCGTTCGATCTCGGCGAGGACGGCAGGCGTAAGGCCGTTACCGGCGATGGTGACCACCGGGTTGAGGTGATGGGCGCGGGCGCGCAGGTCGCGGCGCTGCGCCGGGGTAAGCTCGGTCATTGAGATTCTCTGGATACTTGAAGCATCGGGAACCGGATTCTACTCCGACGAAGGCCTGGCGGCCGTGTGGAAATGCCCCTTAGTGGCGGATGGAGCGATGAAAAAGAACAAGACGAGCCGGGCCTGGGTCCATGACCATGTGAATGATCCCTACGTCCAGCGGGCGCAGGCAGATGGTTACCGCGCTCGCGCGGCTTACAAGCTGCTCGAGATCGACGAACGCGACCACCTCCTGCGCCCCGGCGCAGTCGTGGTCGATCTAGGCGCGGCGCCGGGCTCGTGGTGCCAGGTGGCGGTCAAGCGCTGCGGGCCGAAGGCGAGGGTGTTCGCGCTCGATCTGCTGCCGATGGAGCCTGTTGCGGGCGTTGATTTCATCCTCGGCGACTTCACCGAGGACAGCGTGCTCGAACTGCTCGAGGCCCGTCTCGAGGGCGCGCGGGTCGACGTCGTGCTCTCGGACATGGCGCCCAACCTGTCGGGTGTTGCAACCGTTGACCAGGCGCGCTCGATCCATCTGTGCGAACTGGCACTCGATTTCGCGGCGCGGCATCTCAAGCCGGGGGGGCAGTTTGTCGTAAAGGTTTTCCAGGGCGAGGGCTTCATGGACTTTCGCAAGCAGATGGAGGGCGCATTTGCGTCGGTCCAGGTGCGCAAGCCGAAGGCCTCGAGGGACCGCAGTGCCGAGGTTTATCTCGTCGGCAAGGGGCCGCAGACAGCCTGACCGGCATGCCGGCGCGGGGATTGCCTTTGCCAATCGCCGTCATTGGTTTGCCGGTGGGAACGTTCACCACTAGAATCGGTCTGTCGCGTACATGGCCGGAATGGCTTTCGGGGAATAGAAAGTTGAACAATCTCTTCAAGAATCTCGCGATCTGGATGGTTATCGGCGTCGTGCTGATGACGGTATTCAACCAGTTCAATGCGCGCCAGGCTCCCATGAACACCATGGAGTATTCCCAGTTCCTGGAAGAAGCCAAGGCGGGACGCATCACGAGAGCGACGGTGGACGGTCGCGTGCTCAAGGCAACCACGCAGGAAGGACGCACGATCACGGTCTATACGCCGGGCGTGCAGGATATCTGGATGGTGTCCGATCTCATGCGCTACGGCGTGCAGGTCAACGCCTCCAAGCCCGACGAGGAGCAGTCCTTCCTTGCGAGTGTGTTCGTCTCCTGGTTCCCGATGCTGCTGCTGATCGGCGTATGGATCTTCTTCATGCGTCAGATGCAGGGCGGGGGCAAGGGCGGTGCGTTCTCCTTCGGCAAGAGCAAGGCGCGCATGCTCGACGAGTCGGCCAACTCCATCACCTTTGCCGACGTTGCCGGTTGCGACGAGGCCAAGGAAGAGGTCTTCGAGCTGGTCGAGTTTCTGCGTGACCCCTCCAAGTTCCAGAAACTCGGCGGACGCATTCCCAAGGGTGTGCTCATGGTGGGCTCGCCCGGTACTGGCAAGACCTTGCTCGCCAAGGCGATCGCGGGCGAAGCCAAGGTGCCGTTCTTCTCCATCTCCGGCTCGGACTTCGTCGAGATGTTCGTCGGTGTGGGTGCGGCACGGGTGCGCGACATGTTCGAGCAGGCCAAGAAGCATGCGCCGTGCATCATCTTCATCGATGAGATCGACGCTGTCGGCCGTCAGCGCGGTGCGGGCCTTGGTGGCGGTAACGACGAGCGCGAGCAGACGCTCAACCAGCTGCTGGTCGAGATGGATGGTTTCGAGGGCCAGACCGGGGTCATCGTCATCGCGGCGACCAACCGTCCGGACGTGCTCGATCCCGCGCTGCTGCGCCCGGGCCGCTTCGACCGTCAGGTCGTGGTGTCGCTGCCCGACATCCGCGGCCGCGAGCAGATCCTGAAGGTGCACATGCGCAAGGTGCCGATTGCACCCGATGTCGACCCGCAGGTGCTGGCGCGCGGCACGCCTGGCTTCGCCGGAGCTGATCTCGCCAACCTGGTCAACGAGGCTGCACTGTTCGCGGCACGGGGCAACAAGCGACTTGTCGACATGGACGACTTCGAGCGTGCCAAGGACAAGATCATGATGGGCGCGGAGCGCCGCTCGGTCGTTATGCCCGAGGAGGAGCGTCGCAACACGGCCTATCACGAGTCGGGCCACGCAGTGGTGGCGCGACTGCTCGACAAGACCGATCCGGTGCACAAGGTGACGATCATCCCGCGCGGTCGCGCGCTGGGTGTGACCATGCAACTGCCCACCGAAGATCGTTACAGCCAGGACCGCGAACGTCTGCTGCAGACCATTGCGGTGCTGTTCGGCGGTCGAATCGCCGAAGAGATCTTCATGAAGCAGATGACCACCGGCGCGTCGAACGACTTTGCACGTGCCACCGACCTGGCACGTCGCATGGTCACGCAGTGGGGCATGTCCGACAATCTCGGACCGATGGTGTATGGCGAAGAGGAAGGCGAGATCTTCCTTGGCCGCCAGGTCACCACGCACCGCAACGTGTCCGAGGCAACGATGCAGAAGGTCGACGCCGAGATTCGTCGCATCATCGATCAGCAGTACGGTCTGGCCCGGCGTCTGATCGAAGACAACAGCGACAAGGTCGAGGCCATGACCAAGGCGCTGCTCGAATGGGAGACCATCGACGCCGACCAGGTCAACGACATCATGGACGGTCGCCCGCCGCGTCCGCCCAAGCCGGTTGCGGCACCGACGCCCCGTCCCAAGGACGATGCGCCGGGTGCAGCACCCAACGCGGCTGCGCCTGCTGCCTGAGCGCTTACGTTGTATTGCTTGCGGGCCTCCGGGCCCGTCCCCTGAAAGGGCCGGTCGATCCGGCCCTTTTTCATGATGGGCCGATGACGATGCAGCCCATTCCGATTCCTCCGTTGCCGAGTGAGTGTTCATGAGCATCCTGCAATGCGGTCGCTTCCGCCTCGATCTTGCCCAGCCCAAGGTGATGGCGATCATCAACCTGACCGATGACTCGTTTTCGGGCGATGGCGTGCATGGCGACGTTGCCGCCGCCCTTGGTCGCGCCGAGCGAGCGATCGAGGAGGGGGCCGACATGCTCGACATTGGCGCCGAGTCCTCGCGCCCGGGCGCCGAACCGGTGACCGAGGCGCAGGAGCTGGAGCGTGTGGTGCGCTTCGTCGAGCACGCGCGCGGCTGGCAGGTGCCATTGTCGATCGACACCCTGAAGCCCGCAGTGATGCGCGAGGCACTTGCGGCCGGCGCAGACATGATCAACGACATCAACGCCTTTCGTGCCCCTGGCGCGATCGATGCCGTCGCTGCCGGCGACGCAGCCGTGTGCGTGATGCACATGCAGGGCGAGCCGCGCACCATGCAGCTCGACCCGCGCTACGACGATGTCGTGGGCGAGGTGGCGGCCTTTCTCGATGAACGGGTGGCGGCGCTTCAGTCTGCGGGCGTCGATCGCGGGCGCATTGTCCTCGACCCCGGTTTTGGCTTCGGCAAGCGCACGGTGCATAACTACACCTTGCTGCGCGAACTCGCCCGCTTCGGCGCGGGCGGGCTGCCTGTGCTGGCGGGCATGTCGCGCAAGTCGATGCTGGGTGCCGTCACGGGGCGTGAGGTCGGCGAGCGCACGGCGGCGAGTGTGGCCGCGGCCCTGATCGCGGTACAGCGTGGGGCGGGCATCGTGCGTGTACATGACGTTGCTCCCACGGTGGACGTCCTCAAGGTATGGCAGGCGGTGTCGGCAGTGTCATAATCGCGCTTTCGTCTAGTTCACGGGAGCAGGGATGGGGCGCAAGTATTTCGGTACCGATGGGGTGCGCGGCCGCGTGGGTGAGGAGCCGATCACACCCGAGTTCGTGATGCGCCTGGGTTACGCCGCGGGCGTGACTCTGGTGGCGCGGGAAAAGCTGCCTGCGGGAGAGCACCCCGCAGTGCTGATCGGCAAGGACACGCGCGTCTCGGGCTATATGCTCGAAGCGGCGCTCGAGGCCGGTTTTGCCGCGGCGGGGGTCAACGTGATGCTCGCCGGGCCCATCCCGACGCCTGCCGTGGCCTACCTCACCCGCGCCCTGCGGTTGCAGGCCGGGGTCGTCATCTCGGCTTCTCATAACCCCTTCTACGATAACGGCATCAAGTTCTTCTCCGCCGGTGGTACGAAGCTGCCGGATGCGGTAGAGGCCGAGATCGAAGCCCACCTTGACGAACCGATGGGCTGCGTGGATTCGGCGCAGCTCGGACGCGCGCGCCGGGTGGAGGATGCGGCAGGGCGCTACATCGAGTTCTGCAAGAGCACCTTTCCCAACGAGCTCGACCTGCGCGGCCTGCGCATCGCGGTCGATTGCGCACACGGCGCTGCCTACCACATTGCGCCCAAGGTGTTGCACGAGCTTGGCGCCGAAGTGTTGCCCGTCGGGGTGGAGCCCAACGGGCTCAACATCAACGACGGCGTGGGTGCGACCCGTCCGGAGAATCTCCGCAGCGCAGTGCTGGCACAGGGAGCGGACCTCGGCATCGCGCTCGATGGCGATGCAGACCGCCTGATGATGGTCGATGCGCGCGGCGAGATCTACGACGGCGACAAGCTGCTCTACGTGATCGCGCGAGCGCGCCATGCCGAAGACCGGCTCGATGGTGTGGTCGGTACGCTGATGAGCAATCTCGGCTTCGAGCACGCAATCGGCCGCCTCGGTGCCCCCTTCGCCCGCGCAAAGGTGGGCGACCGCTATGTGCTCGAACTCTTGCACGAGCGCGGCTGGAAACTCGGCGGCGAGAACTCGGGCCATATCATCTGTCTCGATCGCCACACCACGGGCGATGGCATGGTCTCTGCCCTGCAGGTGTTGGCCGCGCTCAAGCAGCGCGGAGAGACGCTGGCAGATGCCTGCGCCGACCTGGTGTTCTACCCACAGCGCCTCATCAACGTGCGCATGGCAGCGGGTTTCGACTGGCAGGCCGACGCCACGATTGCACGTGCGCGCGACGACGCCGAGCGCGAGCTGGGCGAGAGCGGGCGAGTGTTGCTGCGCCCCTCGGGCACCGAACCGCTGCTGCGAGTGATGGTGGAGGGGTGTGACGGGGCGCAGGTGGACCGCCTTGCCAAGTCCATCGCCTCGGCGGTGGAGCACGCCATCGGTTGACCGCCGATTATTTTTCTTGCGCCGCAGCATGCGGCGTCGCCAGGCAAGGGCTTGCTGCGGAATCGCGGCAAGCCCTTTTCACATATGAGGTTCAGGTTCTCAAGTCGAGGGGTTTAATGTCATCTGGAAGTATTGAAGATGCTGCCCCTGCGATTGTTTCGTGACGTTTAACAGAACTGTCATCTTGGGTCCTGATAATCCAGTCCGTTCCCCGTGTGACGGGGGCACCGGCCCGCAGGGGCAAGATGAATTCACGAATCTGGAGAGTCTGTACATGTTCAAGAAGAGCCTCATCGCGACCGCCGTCGTGGCCATGACCGCCTCGTTTGCCGCTCAGGCGCAGGTGCAGGTCGATCCCTCGCTGCCGTCCTACGAGCCGGTCAGTGGCGTGTCGGGCAACCTGAAGTCGATCGGTTCCGACACCCTGAACAATCTGATGACGCTGTGGGCCGAAGGCTTCAATGCGATGTACCCCAACGTCAAGATCGAGATCGAGGGCAAGGGCTCGAGCACCGCTCCGGCCGCGCTCATCGCCGGTACTGCGCAGTTCGGTCCGATGTCGCGCCCGATGAAGTCGAAGGAAGAAGACGACTTCGAGAAGAAATACGGCTACAAGCCTACCGCCATCCGCGGTGCGGTCGATGCGCTGGCCGTTTATGCACATAAAGATAACCCGATCGAGTGTCTGACCCTGCAACAGGTTGACGCTATCTTCTCCAAGACCCGCAATGGTGGCCTGGACAAGGACATCAAGACCTGGGGTGACGTCGGCGTGACCGGCGAGTGGGCGAGCCGCCCGATCTCCCTCTATGGCCGCAACTCGGCCTCGGGCACCTACGGCTACTTCAAGGAAGTCGCGCTCTTCAATGGCGACTACAAGGATGAGGTGAAGGAGCAGCCGGGTTCTTCCACTGTGGTTCAGGGTGTAGCTTCGGATATCGGCGGTATCGGCTACTCGGGCGTGGGCTACAAGACCGCCGACGTCAAGTTCGTGAAGCTGGCTTCCGCCCCGGGCGAGACTTGCTACGAGCCGAGCGCTGAGCACGCTTCGAGCGGTGACTACCCGGTCTCGCGCTTCCTCTACATCTATGTCAACAAGAACCCGAACGAAGCTCTGGATCCGGTCCGCGGCGAGTTCATCCGCTTCGTCTATTCGAAGCAAGGTCAGGAAGCGGTGGTCAAGGATGGCTACTTCCCGGTCGTGAAGGCCCTGGCTGACGACGACCTGAAGCGCTTCGGCCTGGCCAAGTAAGCGCTTTGGCGTGCTGAGGGCGGGCACGGCTTTCGCCGTGCCCGCCATTCGTTCCAACGTAGCAATGGATATCCTCCATGAGTGAAACAACGGCCAAACAGTCGGGCAAGCGAGAGGGCTACAAGCGTCTGCTGCCCATCGGCCGGACGACGCGCAAGTCCGTCCTCCTCGCGGATCGCACGGCGGATGTGACGATCACCGTCGGCGGCCTTCTCGTCATCCTCGCCGTATTCGGCATCCTCGCCTTTCTCGCCAAGGAGGCGATCCCGCTGTTCATGGGCGGCGAACTCAAGAAACAGGATACCTATGTCCTGCAGCCGATGCAGGACGTGATCTGGAGCAATGCCGACGAGTACCAGACCATGGGGCTGCGTATCGGCAGCAACGGCCGGGTCGACAGTTTTCACATCAATTCGGGGCGCCCGCTCTCCTCACTGGAACTGGATTTCGGCGGCGATACTGCGACTGCGGTAGGGGCCACGAACAGTCGCAGCGACATGATGTTCGGCTTCGCCGACGGTAGCGTGCGCTTCGCCCATATTGCACTCGAGGTCCAGGTGCTGCGCGCCGAGGACATGCCTGCAGGCCTGACGCAGCTCGACGAGTATGACTATACCGACGGCAGTGCCGTGTATCGTCGCATTCCCGGCAACCAGATTCGCCGTATCTTCATCGATGCCAAGGTGATGCCGCCCGAGCAGATTGCGGCTGAGGGTGTAGCGATCAAGGCCATCGGCTTCGCGCTTGGCGGTACGGTCGAGCGCCCGACACGCTCTTATGTCAGCTTTGATGCAGAGGGCATTGGCCGGCTCACGCGCTCCGAGACCCGGGTCAATCTGATGACCCGCCAGGAGACCGTAACGACCCGCAGTTCGACCCTGCCGCCGCTGCCCGAGGGTACGAAGGTCGCGAAAGTGCTTCTGACCGCACAGGCGGACCAGGTTTACGTCGGCCTTGCCGATGGAACGGTGCATCGCTTCGATACCCGCGACTTCAACAAGCCGGTGTTGGCCGAGACTGCTCGCCTGACGCCGGACGGCGCGCAGCTCGGTGTGCTTGGTTTCCTGATCGGCGACCAGACCATCGTCGTCGGCGGCAACGACGGCTCGCTGCGTATGTATTTCCGGCTGCAGCCCGAGAACGCGGGCACGGTCGATGGCTACAAGATGGTGCTCGCCCGCGAACTGGAGCGCCAGCCGGCAGGGATCGTCGCCTATGACGTTTCGCAGCGCCGCAAGAGCCTGGTGACGCTCGATGCCGCGGGCAACCTGTGGTTCCGCCATGCCACCAGCGAGCAGGTGCTGCTCCAGCTCAAGCAGGACAAGCCGCTTGCCGAGGTGGGCGTGCAGGTGATGCTGATGCCGCGCGACGACGGCGCGGTGGCGATCACGCCGGCCGGCCTGGTCGACCACTGGACCTTCTACGTGCCGCACCCGGAGACGACCTGGCGCGCGATCTTCGGCAAGAGCTGGTACGAGGGTTACCAGGAGCCGAGCTACACCTGGCAGTCCTCCTCGGGTACCGACCTCTTCGAGCCCAAGTTCTCGCTCGTGCCGCTGATCTTCGGCACCCTCAAGGCCACCGTCTATTCGCTGATGTTCGCCGTGCCGATCGCGCTGTTGGCGGCGATCTACACTTCGGAGTTCGTACACCGTAAGGTCCGTGCGACCGTCAAGCCAATGATGGAGATGATGGAGTCGCTGCCGACGGTGGTGCTGGGCTTCATCGCGGCACTCATCCTGGCGCCCATCGTAGAGAGCTGGATTGCAGCCGTGGTGCTCGGCTTTGTCGCCTTGCCGATGGGTTTGATGATTGCCGCCTATGTGTGGCAGATGCTGCCGCCCGCTATGGCGCTGAAGCTCAACGGCATCCCCAAGTTCAGTTTCATGTTCGTGGTCATCGCGCTGTCGGTGTGGGTCGCGGCCGCACTCGGGCCCTGGTTCGAGCAGACCTTCTTCTATGGCGACTTCAAGGCCTGGACCAACCACGACGTCGGTACTGGCACGCCCTTCATGGGCCTGCTGCTGTGGCCGCTGTCCTTCGTGCTGCTCACCATGCTGTTCAATCGAACGGTGGGCACATCCTATCGCCTGCATGTGCGTGGCCTGAGCCGGCAGCAGGCGGGTGTGCTCGATGGCGCGCGCTGGCTGGTGATGATCGTGCTGTCGATCGCGCTGTCCTTCGGCTTGGCAATGGCGCTGACGGCGGTGGGTTTCGATCCGCGTGGTGGCGTGGTTGATACCTACGTGCAGCGCAATGCACTGGTCGTCGGCATGGTCATGGGCTTCGCCATCATCCCCAACATCTACACGTTGGCGGAGGATGCGCTCAACTCGGTGCCCGCCCAACTGCGCGCAGCCAGCCTCGCCGCCGGTGCTACGCCCTGGCAGACGGCGATGTGGGTGGTGCTCCCGACCGCGATGTCCGGGGTGTTTGCCGCCTGCATGATCGGTATGGGCCGCGCCGTGGGTGAGACGATGATCGTGGTGATGGCGGCGGGCAACACCGCGCTGCTCGACTGGAACATCTTCAACGGCCTGCGCACGCTGTCGGCGAATATCGCGGTGGAGCTGCCCGAGGCCGTGATCGGCGGCACCTTGTACCGTATGCTGTTCCTCGCCGCGCTGACGCTGTTCATCATGACCTTCGTCATCAACACCGTGGCGGAGATCATCCGCCAGCGCTTCCGCAAGCGCGCCTTCCAGCTCTGACCGGGGAGGAACAGACCATGACGACACATGTGGAAGAAAAGGCGCCGAACATGAGCACCGCAAACGCTGCAAGCAAGGAAGCGAAGGCCGTCCGTCGCTACACCGCGGACCTTTCGGCGGTGGGTGAGCCCGCACTCTGGGGGTTTGGTGGCGCGCTGGCGCTGGGCATCATACTCATCTGTGGTTTTCTGCTGATGATCTTCTGGAACGGCATCACTACCTTCTGGCCTAAGCCGATCGAGGTAGTGACGCTCAATAGTGGTCAGAAGGTGGCGGGGGAGCCTTCGCGCTTCAATGTCTATCGGCCGGAAGGCGGCTTCCTGGCTGGTCTTCCCGCTGAGATCCAGCAGCAGATCGCGGACAATGATGGCTACGCCGAACGTACCCTCTACCGTATCGGCAACTATGACCTGTACAACGAGGATTTCCGCTGGGTAAATACCTTCGATGTCGCCACCGTCGTCCGCGACCCTGCGTTCTACTACCTTGAGCGCCAGGAGTGGGGGCCGTTCGTCGGCCGTATCAAGTCCGTGATCATCGATGGTGTCGAGCAGGATCCGGCTGCGCTGGGCCTGTCCCGGCTGCGCCAGGAGCAGGTCGCCGCACGCGCTCGCTTTGCGGAGATTCGCAAGATCGAACGCTCGGACATCGGTGTCATCAACCATGAGCTCAACCAGCTTCGCCTCGGCTTGCGCCGCGTCGAGCTCAACAGCGGCACGGACAGCGCCGAGTATCGTGCCGAACTGACGCGCGTCGAGCAGCGTACTGCTGAACTGCAGCGCGAGTTCGATCGCCTGCAGGCCCAGGCCAACGAGATCAAGGCCCGGGATGCGCGCTATCGCATCGTGCTCGAGGAAGTGGGCGGCAATACCAAGAACACGCAGCTGTCACAGATCGTGCGCTTCTATCCCGCGAACGACCTTACCGTGTTCCAGAAGATCGGCATCTATTTCTCGCGTTGGGGCGAGTTCCTGAGCGCAGAACCGCGCGAGGCGAATACCGAGGGCGGGATCCTGCCCGCAATCTTCGGCACCGTGGTGATGACCTTGCTGATGGTCGTCGTCGTGGCCCCATTCGGCGTGATCACCGCGCTCTACCTGCGCGAATACGCCAAGCAGGGCAAGGTTGTGGCGATGGTACGGATCGCGGTCAACAATCTCGCTGGCGTGCCCTCGATCGTCTACGGTGTGTTCGGCCTCGGCTTCTTCGCCTACACCGTGGGCGGCTCCATCGATGCACTGTTCTTCCCCGAGCGCCTGCCCAATCCCACCTTTGGTACCGGCGGCATCCTGTGGTCGGCGCTGACCCTGGCGCTGCTTACCGTGCCGGTCGTGATCGTGGCCTCGGAAGAGGCGCTGTCGGCGGTGCCGCGCTCGATTCGTGAGGGCTCGCTGGCTTGTGGTGCATCCAAGTGGCAGACCATCCGCTCGGTGGTGTTGCCCCATGCCATGCCGGGCATCATGACCGGCCTCATCCTGGCCATGGCACGCGGCGCGGGCGAGGTGGCCCCGCTCATGCTGGTCGGTGTGGTCAAGCTCGCGCCGGAACTTCCGATCGACGGCTTCGCACCCTTCATTCACCTCGAACGCAGCTTCATGCACCTGGGCTTCCATATCTTCGATGTGGGCTTCCAGTCGCGCAACTCAGAGGCCGGCAAGCCCATGGTGTTCGTCACCACGCTGCTTCTGCTTGCGCTGATTGTGCTGATGAACTCGTCCGCCATCTACATCCGCAACCGACTGAAGAAGAAGTTCGTCGGCAGCCAGTTCTGAGATTCAGGAGTCGAAAGCAATGAGTACTGCAACCCTGGAAGCGCCGAGCATTCCCAAGACCGTCTATCACGTGACCGATTCCGGTCAGGGATCGGCGATCTCGATCCGTGACTTCAACCTTTTCTACGGTGAGGCCCAGGCACTCTACAATGTCAATATGGAAGTGCAGCGCGGCATGGTGACCTCGCTCATCGGCCCTTCGGGCTGCGGCAAGTCGACCCTGCTGCGTTCGCTCAACCGGATGAACGACCTCATCGACAACCTGCGCATCAGGGGGAAGGTGATCGTGCATGACAACGATATCTACGCGCCCGGCGTGGATGTCATTGCGCTGCGCAAGCGCATGGGCATGGTGTTCCAGAAGCCGAACCCCTTCCCGAAGTCGATCTTCGAGAACGTGATCTTCCCGCTGCGGGTAGAGGGCATCAGCGACAAGGCGATGCTCGAGGAGGCCTGCGAGCGTGCGCTCAAGGGCTCGGCACTGTGGAACGAGGTCAAGGACCGCCTCAACGAGAGCGCGCTCGGCCTCTCGGGTGGCCAGCAGCAGCGCCTGTGCATCGCGCGCGCGATTGCAGCCGAACCCGAGATCCTCCTGATGGATGAGCCGTGCTCGGCGCTCGACCCGATTGCCACCGCGAAGGTCGAGGAGCTGATTCATGAACTGCGTGGCCAGTTTTCGATCGTGATCGTGACGCACTCGATGCAGCAGGCGGCACGCGTCTCTGACAATACCGCCTTCATGTATCTCGGCAAGCTCATCGAATACGGCGCGACTGACACCGTGTTTACCACGCCCAAGGATAGCCGTACCGAGGACTACATCACCGGCCGTTTCGGCTGATCGAAGCCCGGGCGGACATTCATGGGGCAAGGGGGGGCGCAATTGCGCCCCTCTTGCCGTTTCTGAACCGCGACCTGCGCGCGCCCGCCACAGGCGTGAGCGTATGCCGTGGCGGGGGGGCCGATCAG
>NZ_AMXB01000039.1:0-44496 GCF_000310125.2 Thauera sp. 27 | reverse complement strand
TCCGCCCTCGTGAAAGTAGGTCATCGTCAGACTAACCCACAAAACAAAGCCCTGCTCTCAAAAGAAAGCAGGGCTTTGTTACGTCAACGCGTCGAAAAAACATGAACGCCGCCCACAACGCACTCGAAAACGCGGCAAGGCTGACGTTCGGTCGGGCGCGTAGTGGGGGATGAGTCAGTCGCGTGCTGGTACGAGCAGCTCGGCTTCGCCGTCGAGAACGACTGCCCCTCGCACAGTGCAAACCGTCGAGAAAACGGCGCGGCGTTTTTCGACTTTCAGCTCCTTCACCGTAACACGCGCAACGACCGTATCACCGACCTTGACCGGTGCCTTGAACTTGAGGTTCTGGGAAAGGTAGATGCAGCCGGGACCGGGCAGGCGGGTTCCGAAGACGGCGGAGATCAAGCCTGCGGAGAGCATGCCGTGCGCGATACGTCCGCCAAACATCGTGCTGGCAGCGAACTCTTCGTCCAGGTGTACTGGGTTGGTGTCACCCGAAACGCCAGCGAACAGCAGGATGTCCGCTTCGCTGACGGTGCGTGAGACTGCGGCGTTCATGCCAACGGTGAGGTCTTCGAATCGATATCCATAAACTTCAGCGAAATCGCGGGCCGTGCTGCTCATGCTTTTCTCCTGGGGTGGGTGAGGGGTCTAGCCTCGGAAAGCTACCGTCTCCACATGCTAAAATCAATGCTCGCGGGATGTGTCGATCTGCGGTTTTGCTCGAATCTGTTGTTTCGACTGATTTTTTAACTTCGACTCTTGGTCGATGAGCGTGATCGATTTAATAGGCGTGCATGGGTCGATCAGCTATCTTGGTGGCGACCTGGCAGACCGGAAGGTCTAGCCGACGAACACGACCACGGACGCAGAGGTTCTCCATGCTGAAGATCTTCAGCCATTACCTACCAACGCATACGCTGCATCAGGTCTTGTTCGATGCTGCGCTGTTGTTCATCGTGGTGCTGGGGGCTGTTGCCTTCCAGGCTGCGCCCGGCGCCCTTGACTGGGCGGCGTGGGTGCCTGCCGCGCTGGTGTTCGCGGCATCCATGATCGGTCTCAATGCCGCGATGGGCTTGTACCGGCCTGTGTATCAGCGTTGCCGCAGGCAGGCGTTTGCGCGCGTGGCACTCTCCCTCGTCGTCAGTGTGCCGGTGGCGTACGTGACGTTTGGCCTGATGCCCTGGCCGGAGATCGCGCCGCACCCGATGCAGGTGAGCATCCTTGTCTTGTTGTGCTCGCTGCTGATGCTCAGGGTGGTGGTCAATCAGCGCCAGGCTGCAGGTTTCTTCGTGCCCCGTGTCCTGATCGTGGGGACCGGACGGGATGCCCTAGCTGTGTACAGGGATCTGACGCGGCCTTTGCAGCGCAGCGTGGATGTCGTGGGGTTCCTTCCTGTGGGTGGGCAGGAGCGTGTCGAGGTCGAGCCACGTCAGGTTTTGCCTCCGGGTAGCCTGCTTGACGTTGCTGGCAAGCTCCGTGTAGACGAGGTGATCGTCGCTGTGCGCGAGCGGCGAGGTGGGGTTCTATCCCTGCGCGAACTGCTCGATTGCAAGCTTGGTGGTATCCGGATCCTGGATCTGTCCACTTTCTTCGAGCGCTCGCTCGGTCAGATTCGGCTGGATTCGCTGCGTGCGAGTTGGCTGATCTACGGTGATGGCTTTCGTCAGGGGTGGGCGCGGACCTTCATCAAGCGGGTGTTCGACCTTGTGGTTGGTTCGCTTCTCCTGATTCTGGCCCTGCCAGTGATGATCATCACTGCGATATTGATCCTGCTTGAGGATGGTGCGCCAGTGTTCTATGGCCAGGAGCGCGTGGGGCTGGGCGGAAAGCCATTCCGTGTGATCAAGTTCCGTAGCATGCGCCGCGATGCGGAGCGTGATGGCAAGCCTCGTTGGGCGAGTTCGAACGATGATCGCGTGACCCGCGTGGGTCGGGTGATCCGCAAGCTTCGCATCGACGAGTTGCCGCAGCTCTTCAATGTGCTTGTCGGTGACATGAGTCTGGTGGGGCCGCGCCCCGAGCGTCCCTACTTCGTTGATCAGCTTACTCAGCAGATTCCGTTCTACGCGGTTCGGCATTGCGTCAAGCCGGGCGTGACCGGTTGGGCGCAGGTGCGCTATCAGTATGGTGCGTCCGTTGATGACTCGGCCGAAAAGCTGCAGTACGACCTGTACTACGTGAAGAATCACACGCTCATCCTCGACACCTTGGTGTTGTTCGAGACCGTGCGCGTCGTGCTGACGGGCGAGGGTGCGCACTGAGTGCAGCCGTTCAGCGCCGGCCCGGGGCAGGTGAGGAGGCCTGATCTTGGGTGAGATCGCGACGTGGGGCTACGGAATTGCCGGTGCCGCCTATCTGCTTTTCGCGCTGTATATCTTCGTCGCTTGGCGGGGAGGGTTGCCTGGCGGTGTATTGCTCGCCGCGGTCGTGCTGTCCAGTGCTTGGGCGATCGCGTCGTCGTTCAATGTTGCCGGCGAGGGCGTGGCGGGCTTGCTCGCGGCTGCATTGCTCGACGTGCTGCGTGGTGGTGCCTGGTTTGCATTCCTGATCATTCTTTCCCTGCCATTGTGGGGGCGGCGTCTGCGCTGGCCGGCGCTGCTCGCGCTTGCCGTGCTGCTGGCCCAGTTCGCCGCGCTCGCGACCGAGGCTGTGGTCGATCGCGCAGCGTTGCCCGTACAGCCGGCCTTGGTGGCCTGGCTCGCGCACGCGGTTATTGGTCTAATGCTGGTCGAGCAGCTGTACCGGGGGCTTCCGGCCAACTCGCGGTGGGGTATCAAGCCGCTTTGTCTGGCATTGGCGGCAGGGTACATCTTTGACCTTTATCTTTTCGCCGACGCGTTCCTGTTCTCGCGAATCGATTTCGACGTCTGGGCGGTTCGCGGTCTCGTACATGCCTTGCTCATTCCGCTGATCGTGCTTGCGGGTATCCGCAGTCCGTCGTGGACGCTCAGGATGTCCGTTTCGCGCGAGGTGGTCTTCCACTCGACAGCGCTGGCTGGAGCCGGGGTCTATCTGCTGGTCATCGCGGGGGCAGCGTACTACGTGCGCTACTTCGGCGGTGATTGGGGCCGGGCGCTGCAGATGACCCTGCTGTTCGCCGGCATGGTCCTGCTTGGCGCTCTGTTGTTCTCGGGCAGCTTGCGAGCACGCTTGCGCGTCCTGATCAGCAAGCACCTGTTCTCGTACCGCTACGACTACCGCAATGAGTGGCTGCGTTTCACCCAGGCGCTGTCATCGAGCGACTCGGGGCTCGACCTTGGACAATCGGTGGTCAAGGCGCTGTGTGACCTCGTCGAGAGTCCGGGAGGGGGGCTTTGGTTGCGCGACGCGTTTGGCAACTTTGCAATGCATTCGCGCCTCAATCAGCCCGCGTCCGACTGGGTCGAGGCGCAGGATTCCGTTTTTGTCCGCTTCCTGGATGAGCGCGAATGGGTCATCAACCTGGCGGAGTTCCGTGCGCGGCCGGGGCACTACGAGGGCCTGGTGCTGCCCTCTGGCTTGTCCGATCTTGGTGACGCGTGGCTGGTGATTCCCCTCAAGGCTTCGGACAAGCTCATCGGCTTCGTCGTGCTTGGCTCGCCGCGCACGCCGTTCGAGATCGACTGGGAGGTGCTGGACCTGCTGAAGACCGCACAGCGACAAGCTGCGGGCTATCTCGAGCGGATGCTCGCCGCCGAGGCGCTACTGGAGGCGCGCAAGTTCGATTCCTTCAATCGCATGTCGGCCTTTGTCGTGCACGATCTGAAGAACCTCGTTGCGCAGCTCTCGCTGATGTTGCGCAACGCCGAGCGGCATCGAGACAACCCGGAGTTCCAGCAGGACATGCTCGAAACCGTTGCCCATGTTGAGGCGCGCATGCGCGGGCTGATGACACAACTCCAGGAGAAGCGCTCGATCGATCCCCCGCGGCCAGTCGAGCTTGTCACGCTCCTCGAGGCGGTCTGTCATTCGAGGCGGGCACTGCGGCCAGCGGTCGAACTGCGGCTCGAAGCGGCAGCGCCGCTCGAGGTCAACGCGCATCCGCAGCGGCTGGAGCGAATCATTGGGCATGTCGTGCAAAATGCACTGGATGCCACGGATGAGGATGGTAAGGTGGCCGTGACCGTAACCGAGGCCGGCGATGCGCTGCAGGTTGTGGTAGAGGACAGCGGTTGTGGCATGACCGCGGACTTTCTTCGCGAGCGATTGTCGCGACCCTTTCAGACGACCAAGACGAGCGGCATGGGGATCGGTGTGTTCGAGACACGCCAGTATCTCGGTGAGATTGGTGGTCAAGTCCGTTTCGATAGCGAAGTGGGCAAGGGGACGCGTGTGACGATAACCCTGCCGCGCAATCAGCGCGGCCAGTGATCCCGGTATCGGGGGCAGGAGTAACGGAATCCCATGTCAGACAAGCAGCGAACGCTTTTGATCGTCGAGGACGACCCGGCGCTGCAGAAACAGATGCGCTGGGCGCTCGACGCTTGTGACACGGTTGTGGCCGGTGATCGTGAGAGTGCGATTGCGCAACTGCGCAAGCATGAGCCTGCGGTCGTCACGATGGACCTTGGCCTGCCGCCCGCGCCCGATGATGTCACTGAAGGCTTCAGGCTGTTGCGAGAGATCCTCACGCTTGCGCCCGATACCAAAGTCATCGTGCTCACCGGCCAGCATGACCGTGAGAATGCGGTGAAGGCGGTAGGAATGGGGGCCTACGATTTCTTTGCGAAGCCCTTCGAGCCCGAACTGCTGATCCTCACCATCGATCGCGCTTTCCGCATGCACGACCTGCAGATGGAAAATGCGCGCCTGTCTGCGCTGCAGGCGGGGCCCCTGTCCGGTCTGCTTACGCGCGACCCGGCGATGCTCAAGATCTGCCGAACGATCGAGAAGCTGGCCTCGGCCTCGGTGACGGTGGCCCTGCTTGGAGAAAGCGGGACGGGCAAGGAGATCCTTGCGCGCGGCCTGCATGCACTGTCGCCGCGCGCCAACGAGCGTTTCGTGGCGATCAACTGTGCCGCCATCCCCGACGCTCTGCTCGAGAGCGAGCTTTTCGGTTACGAGAAGGGGGCCTTCACCGGTGCGGTCAAGCAGACCCAGGGCAAGATCGAGACCGCTCACCGTGGCACGCTCTTCCTCGACGAGATCGGCGATCTGCCGCTTCCTCTGCAGGCCAAGCTGCTGCGCTTCCTGCAGGAGCGCTGCATCGAGCGCATCGGTGGGCGCGAGGAGATACCGGTCGACGTGCGCATCGTATGTGCAACGCACCGTGACCTGAAGGCGCAGATCCACGCCGGTGTATTCCGCGAGGATCTCTACTACAGGTTGGCCGAGATCGTCGTGGAGATTCCCGCGTTGCGTGAGCGCGAGGGTGACGCGACCTTGCTTGCGCACGCATTCGCGCAACGTTTTGCGCGTGATAATGCACGGCGTTCGCTCGTACTTGCCGATGATGCGTTGTCGGCGATCGAGGCGCATCGCTGGCCCGGCAACGTGCGCGAGCTCGAGAACTGCATGAAGCGCGCCGTCATCATGGCCGAGGGCGACTGCATCACCGCAGCCGACCTCGGACTGCAGACGCCCGACGATAGTCTCGAGCACCTCAACCTGCGCCAGGTTCGCGATGAGGCCGAGCGCGGTGCCGTGCTCAAGGTGATGGCACGTACGAACGGCAATGTTGCCCGCGCAGCCGAGATACTCGGCGTGAGCCGGCCCTCGCTCTATGATCTGCTGGGCCGCTTCGGCCTCAAGAAGGAGAATGGTTCGTGAGTCAAGAAAACCACTCGATGCCTCGTAGCAGCTGGTCCCGTGCTGCGGGTGGGCTGGCGGTGACCGCGCTGGTGTCCGCCCTGTTGACGGGCTGCGGCGCTAGTACCGAGGAGATGCTCGGGTCGGCCAAGGACTACATCGCAAAGAACGACCTCACCGCGGCCAGCATCCAGCTCAAGAATGCGCTGCAGGAAGATGGCAGCCTGACCGAGGCGCGTTTCCTGCTGGGCAAGATCAATCTCCAGCAGGGCGAGATTCCAGGTGCCGTCAAGGAGTTGCGCCGTGCCAGCGAGCTGGGGCATGCGCGCGAGGAGGTCATTCCGCTATTGCTTCAGGCGATGGTCCGCGCCGGCGAGTTCGACGCGGTGCTCAAGGAGTTCGAAGGCACCCGCCTGCCCGACGCAAGAGCGCAGGCTGTAGTGTTTGGCGCGCTTGGCGACGCCCACTTTGGCAAGGGTGATGTCGACAAGGCGCTCAAGGCCTACCGCGATGCGATCGCGGCCGATCCGGCCCAGGCCGATGCCCGCGTCGGGCTGGCTCGTGCCCTGTTGGTAAAGGGCGAACTCGATGCTGCGGAGGCTCAGGCCAGGGATGCGATCGCCCGTGCCGAGGCGCATGCAGAGGCACATGCAGTGCTGAGCGACATTCTCGTCAGCAAGGGAGACCTTGATGCGGCGGTGCAGGCGCTGCAGGCTGCACTCAAGGCCTCGCCCGGGACCGTCCACTATCACTTCAATCACGTCTCTCTGCTGATGCGCAAGGGACAGTTCGAAGAAGCCGAGCGGGCACTGGCCGCCATGCAATCGGTTGCGGCTGCCCATCCGACCACGCGCTACCTGCGTGCCTTCATGGATTACCGCGCCGAGCGCCTGAGCGAAGCGCGCGATGGCCTGATGCAGGTCCTCAAGCAGGCGCCGAACTATCTTCCCGCTGAGCTCCTCGCCGGCACGGTGATGGTGCGCATGAACGAGCATGTGCTCGGGCGCACGCATCTCGGGCGAGTGCTGGAGCGCGCGCCCGGGCAGTTGATGGCGAGGCAGATGCTCATCGCGTCGCATCTCGCCACCGGCGACGCGACGCGCGCGCTCGAATTGCTCCAGCCCATGCTGCAGATGCCCGATCCGAGCCCCCGCGTACTGGCGCTGGCCGGGCAGGTGTTCATTGCCAACAACGACTACCAGCGTGCCGAGGAGTATTTCGCCAAGGCGGCCGAGGCTGCCCCGGAGGATGCCCGCGCGCGCTTGCGCCTGGGGGTGGCACGCATGGCCAGCGGCGATGCCGATGCCGCGTTTGCCGACCTGGAGTCCGCCGCACAGATGGATCAGGCCGCGATTCAGGCCGACCTTGCCCTTGTCGTGGCGCATCTGCGCAGGGGGGAGGCGGACAAGGCCCTCGAGGCGCAGCTGCAACTCGAGCAGAAGCAGCCCGACAACCCGCTGGTGCACAACCTGCGCGGTGGCCTGATGCTCGCGAAGCGCGACGTTCCCGCGGCACGTGCCGCGTTCGAAAAGGCGCTCGCGCTGCAGCCGGGTTATCTTGCCGCAGCGGTCAACCTTGCGCGTCTGGATCTCGCAGAGCGTCAGCCGGAGGGCGCTTTGGCACGGATCAGGGCGGTCATCCAGCGCGATCCGCGAAACGTGGAAGCACACCTTGCCTTGGCCGAACTGCAGCGCGCCACCGGCGCAGCTGCTGCGGAAGTACTTGCCACCCTGGAGCGCGCCGACGGTGCCGCACCGGGCGGTGTAGCGGCCAATCTCGCCCTGGTGTCACATCACCTGCAGCAGCGCGAATTCCCGCGTGCGCTGCAGGTTGCGCAGAAGCTGGCCGCCGCGCACCCTGACGAGGTGCGTGCGGTCGAAGCCCTTGCCCGGGCGCAGGTCGCTGCGGGTGACAGCCAGCAGGGTATCTCCTCGCTCAACCGGCTAGCGGGTCTGATGCCGCGTTCGCCGCAGCCGCACTTGTTCCTTGCCGAGGTCTACACCATGCTGGGCGACAAGACGGCGGCGGAGCAGTCGTTGCGCCGCGCACTCTCCATCGCGCCCGCCGCGGTTGACATCCAGCAGCGTCTGATCGCCGCTGTGATGGCGCGCGGCGACGCCGCTGAGGCGCTGCGTATTGCCCGTGACATCCAGGCTGGTCAGCCCGATGCACCCATCGGGTACTTCTTCGAAGCCGAAATCCATGGTGTCGGGCGCGACTGGAAGGCCGCGGAGGCCGCTTTCCGCAAGGCGCTGGAGCGCAACGGCGGCGCCCAGGTGGTCAGCAGGCTACATACCGTGTTGTTGCTTGCCGAGCGCAAGGCCGAGGCTGACCGCCTGGCGGCAGACTGGTTGCAGAAGAACCCCACCGACATCGCCGTGCGCGGATACCTTGCCGAGCGGGCGCTCGTCGATGGCAGGCATCGTGACGCCCACGACCTCTTCGCGCGCATGCACGAGATGGCGCCGCAGAACGCGCTCATCCTCAACAACCTCGCGTGGACTGCCAGCCAGGTCAAGGATCCGAAGGCGTTCGAGTACGCCGAGCAGGCTTTGCGCCTGGCGCCGGACAACCCTGCGATCATCGACACCGTGGGCATGATCCAGGTCGAGCGCGGAGACTTCGATGCCGGGGTGACCAATCTCGAGCGCGCGGTGAAGCTGGGGCCGGATCTGCTGCCGCTGCATCTCAACCTTGCCCGCGCCTACGTCAAGGCCGGGCGTGCGAATGATGCGCGCAGCCAGCTCGATGCCCTCCTGCCACGCCTCAAGGATGGGACGCCGATTCACGCTGAGGCCAGCGAGCTGCGGAAGTCGCTGTGAGCGCAGGTACGGGGTTGTGGGCGCGGCGAGCGTGCGCTTCGCCAGACGTGCGTATCCGGCTGGCGTCGATGACAGAGATCTGCCATACATGAATCATGGTCGATAGCGCATTCGGTCTCACACGCAGGTCCTCCACATGCCGCAGTGACGGTGAGTGGCGCGCACGCCTGCACCGTATGCTTGTGGGGGTTTGCCTCGCCGGTGTCGGTACGGCGCCTGTTGGCGCGGTGAGCAGCGATGTCGTCGCGGCGGCGTTCGCGCAGCAGGCGCGCTACCTCGCCGAGGAGGCGCTGGGTTACGAGCATGGCGAGGGCGTGCCCCGCGATCAGGTCTATGCAGCGCGGCTGTACTGCGAGTCGGCTCGACTCGGTGATGCCGAAGGTATGTACGCCCTTGGCTGGATGTACGCCAACGGGCGCGGCGTGGAGCGCAACGACGCCTATGCGAGCACCCTGTTCGCAATGGCTGCCAAGCTCGGACATGCGCACGCCGAGCGCATGTTGCGCTTCACCGGTGAGGCGGCGGGCGATGTGCCGAGCTGCCTGCATACGCCGGCCGAGATCATGCCGCCGCGCTGGCCGGTCGAGGCGCTCGTGGCGCGCCTGCCTGCGGAGCGGCAGGAGGTTGCCCGCCTGCTCATTACACTGGCGCCCAGCTACGGCATTCAGCCGCAACTGGCGCTTGCGATCGCGCTCACCGAGTCGGCACTGAACCCGCAAGCCCTGTCACCCAAGAACGCCATGGGGGTCATGCAACTCATCCCGGAGACGGCAGCGCGCTTCAAGGTCACCAAGCCCTATGATCCCGAGCAGAACATTCGCGGGGGACTTGCCTACCTGCGCTGGTTGCTCGCCTACTTCGAGGGCGATGTTGCACTGGCTGCGGCCGGCTACAACGCGGGCGAGGGAGCGGTGGACCGTTTTCGCGGCGTGCCGCCGTACCGGGAAACGCAGGCCTATGTCGAGCGTATCCTGCGCCATGTCGGGCAGGGGCGGCATCCGTACGACAGTCGCGTGGTTGCGCCCAGTCCGCGCCTCAAGACCCTGCGCCTGGCGAGCCAGGAGGATCACGACTCATGAGCGCGCGCCGCCCGTCACCGCGGTACGATCCGACCCGTCGCCGCCTGCTGGCGGCCGCGCTAGCCCTGCCTGGGGCGCTGTTCCTGCCGACGGGCGCACGTGCCGATCTCGTCGCCACGGTGCCGCGTATCAAGCCCTCGATCGTGGCGGTGGGCACCTACCAGCGTACCCGCAGCCCGGCTTTCCAGTTTCGCGGCACGGGTTTCGTCGTTGGCGATGGGCAGCTCGTCGCCACCAATGCGCACGTCCTGCCCGAGCGTCTCGATACGGCCAACATGGAGGCCCTCGTCATCGTGCTGCCGGGGGACGGGCAGACCGGCACCGTGCGCACGGCCAGCGTCGCCGCGACCGATCGCGGTCGTGACCTTGCCGTACTCAAGCTCGGCGCAGGGCCGGCCTTACCCGCTCTGCGCCTGGCTGCCAGTGGCGGCGTACGCGAAGGGCAGGAAATCGCCTTTACCGGCTTTCCGATCGGCAACGTGCTCGGCATGACGCCGGTCACGCACCGTGGCATCGTCTCCGCGATCACGCCGATCGGCATTCCGCAGGCCAATGCCCGCGACCTCAATCCCGCCCTGGTTCGCCGCCTGGCAAACGACGTCTTTCGTGTCTACCAGCTCGACGCCACCGCCTATCCAGGCAACAGCGGCAGCCCCCTGTACGATCCGGCAAGCGGCGCCGTGCTGGGCGTGCTCAACATGGTGTTCGTCAAGGGTACGAAGGAGAGCGTGTTGTCCGACCCCTCGGGCATCAGTTACGCGATTCCCGTCGAGCATCTGCACCGCCTGCTCGGCGAGGTGAGGTAGGCGGAAGCCTGGCGTTCAGGCCGGTGCGAGGATGTCCTCGGCCAGCGCCGCAGGGGTGGACACTGCACGCCAGTGCGGCGCCATCTCGCCGGCCTCCAGGCTGCCGTAGCCCCAGGTGGCGGCCAGGAAGGGCAGGCCATTGGCGTCTGCAGACTCGCCGTCCTCGCTGCGGTCGCCCACGTAGACCGCCTGGTCGCGGGGAATCGCACGGTCCTGCATCAGGCGCGCGATCATGGCGGCCTTGTTTGGCAGGCGTGGCTCGAATGCGTCCAGGGCATACACGGCAGCGAAATGACGGCTCCAGCCCAGGTGGTCGAGAATCAGCCGTGTCGGGTGCAGGCGCTTGTTGGTGGCGATCGACAGCGTACAGCCTGCCGCCGTCAGGCGCTCGAGCATTTCCGTCACCCCGCCGTAGGCCGCCGTCTGGCGGTATCCCGTGTTGTCGTAGCTGGCCTTGAAGTGCCCGGCGAGGGTGTCGAGCAGTGCGCTGTCCTTGCTGCCCGTCAGCATCTGCAGGGTCTCGAGCAGCGGCGGACCGACGATGCCGGCGTCGATCGGCATCACGGGCTCGCAAGCCGCAGCCACAAACGCTTCGCGGTAGCTGGCGAGGATGGCAGGGGCTGAATCGATCAGGGTGCCGTCGAGGTCGAACAGCACGTGCGGGTAACGGAGCATGCAGGCCGGGGACCAATGTGCCGCGCACGGCGTGCCGCAGCCGTGCAGCGCGGAGGGGTTGAATTGTCGAATTGGTCCCGTCACCAGGAATCGAACCTGGATCTGGCGCTTAGGAGGCGCCCGTTCTATCCATTGAACTATGACGAGGACTCAGGGCGCGCATTCTAGCCGTTTGGTGGCGCCTGACCAAGTGCGGCGTCGCCCGGGCGCGGGGGGAGCAGGAAGGCGCGCGGCGCACGCAGCAGGCGGCGAAGCAACAGGCCGCCGAGGCTGCGGCCTTGCTCGAAGGTGATGCGGCGCGCGCGCATCGCCACGCTCAGCGTCAGCGTGAAGCTGACCAGCAGATTCACCAGCCCGATCAGGAGTACGCCCGAGAATGCGATGGCCACCGTGGTCAGCGGCACGGCGAAATCGAGTGCGACCGATGCATAGCCCAGATAGGCCGATGAGAAGGCGATGTGGCGGATGTCGATGGGCAGGCCGAAAAGCACGCCGATGGCGGTCGCACCGCCGAGCAGAAAGCCGAAGAAGACGTTGCCGGCCAGCGCGCCAAGGTTGTTCTCGATATAGCTCACGAGTCGTTCGGCACGCGCTGCACCCAGCAGTCGCTTGGGCCAGCGCAACTGGCGCAGGCGTTGCGGTACTCGGTTGTAGGCCGACAGGTTGTCGTAGAAGGCGGCGATCAGCCCCGACATGAACAGGCATACCCCGGCAATGGCCGCAAAGAACAGCGCTCCGCCACGCGGATCGATCTCGTCGAGCAGGTGGTGGGCTTTCTCGGGCGACACGAAGTGGCTGCCAGTGGCGAAGTGGATGATCAGGCCCACCACCAGCGCGATCGGGATGGCCACGCCGATGTTGCCCGCGATCGCTGCGGCCTGGCTGCGGATGGTGCGTACGATGAGGTCGGCAAGCTCCTCGAGGTCGCGCCCCTTGCCCTTGGCCTCGCCGATGGAGGCGGCAATGGCGTTGGCCGTCATTGCCGGCTGCTTGGTCGCCACCGTGCCGCCCAGCATGTGGATGAGGGCGAAGCCCAGGCCATAGTTGAGGCAGAACGACAGCAACTCGTTGAGTGGTGCCCAGCCCTGGCTGCCGAGCACGATCTTGTTGGCCGCCATGAAGGCGATGATGAGGCCACCGAGTGCAGCCGAGGCGAGCATGCCGAAGTACTCGCCGCGTGAATTGGTGATGTACTTCTCGCCCGTCTTGCTGGCGCTCTCGGTCATGCGCAGCGACAGCAGCTCGACGTTCTTGCCCCAGTAGTCGGAGAGGATGTTCTTGCGGCACTCGGCGCGTACCAGGGTCTTGAACAGGCGCACGATGCGCGGCGCGGCGTCTTCGACCACGCGCCGGGTGCGCAGCTCACCGAGCAGGGCCACCAGCTCGTTGATGCGCTCCAGGTGCTGGCGCAGGCGTTCGAGCTTGAAGGTGAGGGTAAGGCTGGTGCCGATGCGGGTGGCACGCTTGCGCACCCGCTGTAGGATCTCGTCGCACTGATGCAGCATCACCATCAGGTGCTTGTCATCGGCAATCAGTGCGCCTGGCGTCGTCCACCAGTCGCTGTAATGCTGGATGTAGCTCAGCAGTTCGGCGTTCTGGGCAAGGAAGGGCGACTCATGCTCCTCCAGGTTGGGGTCGATGCGCACCAGTTCGCGGTCCAGGCCGATCGCCGAGACATGAAAGGACAGCACCCGCAACGCCTCGAGTACCTCGCGCACGGCCTGGGGCAGGGCGTTGGCATCTTCTTCGAACATCGGCGACTGGTGGCCGACGAGCAGACCCAGGAACGCCACCCAGTCGTCGTCCGGGATGGCATTGACCCACTGCTCGTCATCCACGCGGTGAAAGATCGCCGACAGGAAATCCTTCAGGTGCGTGGTGTCCACCACCTCCGGCAGCAGCCGGTTGCCGATGCGGTGAGAGGTCTCGGAGAAGAAGCCCGTCGAAGGCAGCAGGCCCGACGAGACGTACATCGTGACCTGCTTGCGCTCGTTGAAAAGGCGCAGGCATGCGGCGCGCAGGTTTGCGAGCAGGTCCGCCCGCCGTGACAGCAGACGTTGCAGCGCGCGCAGGTTCTCGATGGCTTCGTCGGCCTGGTCGGCCCTGGCCGGACGCAACTTCCCCACCAGGCTTGCCCACAACGCGACCTGATCCTCGTCGTGGTCGCCGAAGCGTTCGAGCAATCGTTCCATATGTCTTTTCCTGATGCTGTTCCGTGTTGCCGTCGGGCGTGCCACGATGAGCTTGCCACGCCCGCGAAATTGCCGCCTTGGGCGGATTTGTGCACTGCATTATGCGGTAATCCGCCCTGAGCGCCCGCAGCCGGCTAAAATCGACGCCCCTCTCCCGAACCCGCGGCCGATTGCCGCAACCGCGCAGATGCCTCTTCTTTCAGTCGATAACGCTTGTCTCGCCTTCGGTCATGTCGACCTGCTCGATCGCGTCGGTTTCCAGCTCGATGCAGGCGAGCGTGTCGCCTTGATCGGACGCAACGGCTCGGGCAAATCCAGCTTGCTGCGGGTGCTCGCCGGCCAGGCCGCGCTCGATGATGGCACAGTCTGGCGGCAGGCCGAGATGGTCACGGCCTATGTGCCTCAAGAGCCCGACTTCGGCCTCGAGCGCGACGTCTTCGAGACCATCGCCGACGGACTCGGTGGCGCCGCGAAGCTGCTGGTCGATTATCACGCGGCCATGCTTGCTGTCGCCGAGCATGCCACGCCCGAGGCGCTGGCACGGCTCGATGCCCTGCAGCATGCGGTCGAAGCCGCCGCCGCTTGGCGCCTGAACCAGCGCGTCGAGCAGGTCGTCGCCCGCCTCGGACTCGATCCCGCGGCAAAGGTTTCCAGTCTGTCGGGGGGCGGCGTCAAGCGCGTCGCGCTGGCGCGTGCGCTGGTGGCCGAGCCCGATCTGCTGCTGCTCGATGAGCCCACCAACCACCTCGACCTCGATGGCATCCTGTGGCTCGAAGAGCTGATCCGCGACTTTCGCGGTGCGGTCATCGTCATCACCCACGATCGCGTCTTTCTCGACCACGTCGCGACCCGCATCATCGAGCTCGACCGCGGCCGTCTGGCGAGCTACCCCGGGCGCTTTTCCGACTACCAGCGCCGCAAGGCGGAGGAACTCGACGCCGAGGACAAGGCCGCGGCACGCTTCGACAAGTTCCTCGCCCAGGAAGAGGTGTGGATTCGCAAGGGCGTGGAGGCCCGCCGTACCCGCAATGAGGGCCGTGTGCGCCGCCTCGAAGCCTTGCGCCGAGCGCGCGCGGCGCGCCGCGACCGCCTGGGCAGCGTCAGCCTGGCGGTCGATACGGGAGACAAGAGCGGGCAGATGGTTGCCGAACTCACCCACGTATCCAAGCGCTATGGCGACAAGCTGGTGGTACGCGACTTCTCGACCCGCATCATGCGTGGTGACCGTATCGGCCTCATCGGCCCCAACGGTGCGGGCAAGACCACCTTGCTGAAGCTCATCCTCGGCGACGTGGAGCCCGATCAGGGCTCGGTACGCCGCGGCACCCGCCAGAGCGTGGCTTACTTCGACCAGCTGCGCGAGCAACTCGATCCCGAGCTGCCGCTCACCGAGGTCATCAGCCCGGGGTCGGACTATGTCGACATCGGGGGCGACAGGAAGCACGTCATCGGTTACCTAGGCGACTTCCTGTTCGCCCCCCAGCGAGCGCGCTCGCCGGTCAAGTCGCTCTCGGGGGGCGAACGCAACCGCCTGCTGCTGGCACGTCTGTTCGCACGCCCGGCAAACGTGCTGGTGCTGGACGAGCCGACCAACGACCTCGATATCGAGACCCTCGACCTGCTCGAGGAGCTGCTTGCCGGTTACGACGGCACGCTGTTCCTGGTCAGCCATGACCGTGCTTTCCTGGACAACGTGGTGACCCAGGTGATTGCGGCCGAAGGCGATGGGCTCTGGGGGGAGTATGCCGGCGGCTACGGCGACTGGCAGCGCGTACAGGCCATGCGTGCCGAGGTGCAGTCCGCCGCCCAGCAACAAGCTCGCCGTGCCACGGCGCCAGTCGACAAGCCGCGCGCGGCCGAAGCGAAGCCGGCCGCCAATCGCCCGACCAAGCTCTCCTTCAACGAGAAGCGCGAGCTCGACGCCTTGCCCGACCGCATCGCCGCCCTGGAGGACGAGCAGACGCGCCTGCACGCGCGCATGGCAGACCCCGCGCTGTATCAGGACGCACCGCAGGAGGTTGCGCAGGTCAAGGCGCGGCTCGAGGCGATCGAAGGCGAGATCGAGGCGGCGATGCTGCGCTGGGAGGCGCTGGAGTCGCGCGCCGCAGGTTGAGCATGCCTGGCCTGCCGTCGGCGGCCAGCTCGCGATGCGAGCTCAGAACACCCCGATCTGGGCGAACCAGGCCGTGGCTGCCGCTGCAGCAATGACCACTGCGGCATGGAAGATCGCCAGCGCGCGATACCTGCGCGCGATCCGGGCGGGGTCGTGATCGGAGATGAGGTAAAGGCGCCGGCCTGTCGGCCGACGCATCACATGGACCTCGGGCGCTGCCATCACTTCCTCGTGTAGCCTGCGTACCTCGCGTCGAGCCTGGGAACGCGCGAGCTCCCATTCGCGTACATCGATCTCGCCATTGCCATCGAGGTCGAAGCGCGCCAGCAGGCCGGGGTGGTCGGCCTTCCAGCTGGCCAGCAGCTCGCGCACCTGGGCCGAGAAATCGAAGTCGGTATTGACGCTGCCCAAGGTGGCGAAATCGCCCAGCACATAGATGCGATCGTGGCGGATCAGCGACCACTGGGTATAGCGCATGTCGCCACGGCGTACGACGTCGCAGCGTTTGACCATCATGTCCGCGCCCTCGGGGTCGACCACGCACTGCCCGCTTGCATCCTCGAGCAGGAAGGAGGCATCGCTCTCGTCGGCGGTCTCCCGTTTCCACTTGCCGTCGCGTTGGCGTTGCTCGATCAGCACGCGGTACCAGAGCACGGGCAAGCCGTTGATCGGCGAGCGCAGCGGCGTACCGTCGAGCGGCTGGCCGCGTCCTCGCAGCTCGGTGTAGCCCTGGGCCGCCGAGGCGATGCGCGAGGTCGGTGTGTCGGCGATCAGGCGTGCGTGGCGCAGCGCGCGCTTCCAGCCGATCAGTCCGGTGGCCAGCAGCACACCCAATCCGGTCACCGCACCCGGCCCTTCGCCTGCGCTGAGGGCGAGCACGACGGCGCCAAACTGCACGAAGGGCAGGATGACGTCCGTCGGTCGATGACGAAGCTGGACCAGCATCAGGCGGTCGTGGTGTTGCGGGCGGGGGGCGAAAGCCTAGCGCGCGCTGCGCGTCGGCCGCGTCTCAGGCATTGAAGAGCGCCTTGAGGTCGACGTCGGCCTTTTCCGCCGTGCTGAACTGCAGCAACGGCTGGGCAACATAGTTGAACAGGCGCGCAATGATCAGGTCCGGAAACTGCTCGATGCGTACGTTGTGCACGTTGACCGATTCGTTGTACCACTCGCGGCGGTCTGCGATGCCGTTTTCCAGCGCGGTGATGCGTGTCTGCAGCTGCATGAAGTGCTCGTTGGCCTTGAGCTCCGGATAGGCTTCGGCAACCGCGAAGATCTGCCCCAGGCCCGCGCGCAGCAGATTCTCGGCAGCGCCCAGTGCGGGCACGTCGTGGGCTTCGCGCGCCCTGGCGACACGTGCGCGCGCCTCGGTGACGCGGGCCAGCGTTTCCTGCTCGAACTGCTTGTACTGGCGGCAGACCTCCACCAGCTTCGGCAGTTCGTCGTGGCGTTGCTTGAGGAGGACGTCGATGTTCGCCCAGGCCTTGGCGATGTTGTGCTTGAGTTGTACCAGGCCGTTGTAGACCACCACGCTCCAGACCAGCGCAAGGACGATCAGGGCGAGGAAGACCGCATTGCCAATGCTCATTGGACGACTCCTGTGTTATTCGTGCCATTGTAGATCGCTGGCATGAACAATCCTGTTACACATGACACGCCTGCCGCGCAACGGCGCGGGCACGGTGGCGTATGCGTCAGGCAGGCTCCGCGGGCTCTGGAGGTAGCAGGCGTGCGCGCGCCTCCTCAGGTGCACCGAGGCGCAGGAGCAGGGGTTCGCGGCCGAGGTGCAGCAGGGCTTCGATGGCGGCCAGGTCGTCGGGCAGGGCAGGGTCGTCCCAGCCACGGGCAAGGTGCCGGGCAAGATCGGCGGCGAGCTTGATCGTGCGTACCCTGGGGTTGTCCTGCTGGCTGTCGTCGAGCAGCTGGACAAGGAGTTGCGGCAGGCGCCAGGCACGGATCAAGCCGAGCTGGATCTGTGCGGCGGTGGCGCCCAGCACATCGCGCTGGGCTTCTGCGCTACGCAGACCGCGAGATGCCACCAGCTGTTCCTGAACCCTCAGGGCGAGAGCCGGAGCGTGGATCCAGCAAACGATCTCGGTCGCTTCGTGCAGCAGGGCGGCGACGGTGATCTCCTGTACGTCGAGATCGCGGCGCTGAATGGCGAAATCGCGTGCGTAGTCGGCGACCCGGCGCGCGCGCCCGATCACCTTGAGCACTCCAACCAGGGCCTTGGGCTGGCTTGCCAGTGTTGTCTCGACAGTCGGCAGGTCGCCGAAGGTGCTGAAGAAAGGCTCGATGCCGAGCATCATCACCGCGCGTTCGATGGTGGTGATGTCGTGGTTCTGCGATTCGCGCCGGTTGCGTTCGATGTGGGTGAGCAGTCGCATCGTCAGCAGCGGGTCGGAGAGCACCACGCTGGCGAGCTGCTTGGCACCGACAGACTCCCCGCTGTCACGCAGCGCGGCAAGGTCGAGCATCGTCCGCCGCAGCACCGGCAGGGGCTGGGCCGAGAAATGATCGACATAGGCCTGCACGGATGGCAGGGCCTGTGACAGCGAAGACATGCGGACCTCTGCAGAAGGCGTGTGTTGTGCTGCATTATCGGCCTCCGGCGGGCGGAACTGAAGGGCTGCCTGAGGGCATGCGGCAGGCCAATGGCCCGCCCGTCGCTTGGAGCTATAATTACGGCGTCGAAATGGCCTCACGGCCACGCTACGAACACACAGGAGACGTCCGCATGACCCCCTTCAAGGCCTTCGTGATCGACCAGGACGAGAACCGCAAGGTTGTCAGCCGCATGGGTGCGCTTGCGCCCGAGCAGCTCGACGCTGGTGAGGTGACCATCCGCGTCCATTACTCCAGCATCAACTACAAGGATGCGCTGGCGGCTACCGGGGCGGGCAAGATCATCCGGCGCTTTCCCTGCGTGGGCGGCATCGACCTGTGCGGCGAGGTTGTGGACAGCGCCGATGCGCGCTTCAAGGCCGGTGACAAGGTCATCGCCACCAGCTTCGACATCGGTGTCGCGCATCACGGCGGCTATGCGGAATATGCGCGCGTGCCCGCGGGCTGGGTCGTGCCCCTGCCGGCAGGGCTGGACCTGTTCGAAGCCATGGCCCTTGGCACGGCGGGCTTCACCGCCGCGCTCGGCGTGGTGCGCATGGAGGACAACGGCCTCGCGCCTGCCAACGGCCCGGTCATCGTCACCGGGGCCACCGGTGGCGTCGGCGGGTTGGCGATCGACATGCTGGCCAACCTCGGGTACCACGTGGTCGCACTCACCGGCAAGGAGGCCGAGGCCGACTACCTGAAGATGCTCGGTGCGGCGGAGATCAAGCTGCGATCGGAGATCGATCTCGACAAGGTGCGCCCGCTCGAAGCCGCGCAGTGGGCGGGGGCGGTGGACAACGTCGGCGGTCCGGTGCTGCACTGGGTGCTGGCGACCATGAAGCAGGCGGGCACGGTGGCGAGCATCGGCAATGCGGCCAGCTTCAAGCTCGACACCACGGTGTTCCCTTTCATCCTGCGCGGCGTCAGCCTGCTCGGCATCGATTCGGGCTACATGGGTTTTCCGACCCGCCAGCGCGTGTGGGACCGCCTCGCAACCGACCTCAAGCCGCGTCATCTCGCGGCAGTCACACGCACGATCGACTTCGATGCCTTGCCAGCGGCTTTCGACGATTTCATCCAGGGCCGCGTCAAGGGCCGCACTGTCGTCCGCATCGGCGCCTGAGCGGGCACAGGTAAAACGGGGGCGAGGTGGTGACGAGCGAAGACGACAAGCTGCCACGCATCCTCGTGGTTGACGACTCGCGCATGGTGCGGGCGACGATCGTCAAGCTCATTCGCGGCCGCTTCGAAGTGCGCGAGGAGCCCGACGGCGAAGCCGGATGGGAGACATTGCTGGTCGATCCGGGCATCGATCTCGTGCTCACCGACATCGGAATGCCGCGCCTGGATGGCTACGGCCTGCTCGAGCGCATCCGGGCATCGAAGGTGGCGCGGGTGCGCGAGCTGCCGGTGGTCATCATTTCCGGCGACGAGGACGAATCTGCCCGTGAGCGGGCGCTCACCCTGGGTGCCAACGGCTTCGTCACCAAAGGGGCGGGCAGTGTCGAGCTCCTCGCCACCCTGACCTCGCTGGTGCGCCTGTCGAAGGCCCAGCTCGAGCTCGAACGCAGCCGTGCCGCGCTCGCCCGCCAGAGTCCGGTTGACCCGGAAACCGGGCTCGCAAGCGAGGGCTACCTGCAGCATCGTGCCAGTCAGGTGGAGGCCGAGTCGCTGCGCCGCCAGACCGACATTGCCGCTCTGGTCATCGAGCTGGACCAGTTCGACGAGCTTGTCGATCGCTACGGCGCGCACGTCGTGCAACTCATCGTGCGCAAGTTGTCGAAGATGCTCACCGGGCGCATTCGCGCCGAGGATACGCTGTCGCAGCACTCGGCCTCGCAGTTCGCACTGCTGTCGCCCGGCATCGATCGCGTTTCGAGCTGTGCCTTTGCGCTGCGCCTGCGCAGCAGCGTCGAGAAGCTGGTGATGGGCTACCGCGAGGAGCGCATCCGCATCACGCTCAGCATAGGCGTTGCCAACGCCGTGGTGGACGGGCGCAGTGCGGTCAGCGAGTTATTGGGCCTGGCGCTCGAGCGTACCGCGGCCGCGCGCGCCGCGGGGGGCAATCGCGTGGTCGCCGATGCCGGCGAGGTGGATGCCGACTCCATCGAGCGTGCGCTCGGCCGCCTCGTCAGCATCGATGGCGCGCTCAGGCAGGTGCGCGCGGGTGCGCGCGACGAGGTCGAGCGCCAGTTGCCCGAGATCATCGCGGCGCTGATGCCGCTGCTCGAATTGATAGAATCAAAGACTCACTGCGGACTGCCGCTCAGGCATCTCGATGCCCTCAAGAACAGAAGCGCAGCCGATGGTGATGATGATGACGGGGAGTCCACCCGGACCTCCATCTGAAGCAAGAGTGGTCGCAGGTTTCGCTGCGCTGTCCCGGCGCTGCGGTGCAGGCAACACGTCATTTGCAATACAGGGAAAATAGAAGGGAGAGGAAGCAATGACCGATTACCAGCAATTCCACCGCCGTTCCATCGAAGACCGCGACGGGTTCTGGGCCGAGCAGGCCCAGCTCGTGCACTGGAACAAGCCCGCCGAGCAGATCTGCGACTTTTCGAAGCCGCCTTTCGTGAAGTGGTTCAAGGGCGGTGAGACCAACCTCTGCTTCAACGCAGTGGACCGCCACGCCGCCACGCGCCCCAACGACCGCGCGCTGGTGTACATCTCGACCGAGACCAACGAAGAGAAGGTGTATTCCTTCGCCGAGCTGCAGCGCGAGGTCGAGCGCATGGCGGCGATCTACCAGGACCTCGGGGTCAAGCGCGGCGACCGCGTGCTGATCTACATGCCGATGATCGCCGAGGCGGCGTTCGCGATGCTCGCCTGCGCGCGCATCGGCGCCATCCACTCGGTGGTGTTCGGCGGTTTCGCCGCCGGCTCGCTCGCCACTCGTATCGATGACGCCAAGCCGGTGCTGATGGTCAGCTCGGACGCCGGCATGCGCAACGGCAAGCCGGTGCCTTACAAGCACCTCGTGGACGAGGCCTGCAAGCTGGCCGAATTCCCGCCGGCCAAGGTGCTGATCGTCGACCGCGGCCTGGATAAGGGCTTCCCGCGCGTCGAGGGCCGTGACGTCGATTACGCCGAACTGCGCGCCCGGCACATGGATGCCCAGGTGCCGGTCGTGTGGCTGGAATCCTCCGAGCCGAGCTACATCCTGTACACCTCCGGCACCACCGGCAAGCCCAAGGGTGTGCAGCGCGACACCGGCGGTTACCTGGTCGCGCTCGCCTCGACCATGCCGCACATCTTCACCGGCGAAGCCGGCGAGACCATGTTCGCGACCTCCGACATCGGCTGGGTGGTCGGTCACAGCTACATCATCTATGGCCCGCTCATCGGCGGCATGGCCACGATCATGTACGAAGGCACGCCGCTGCGTCCGGACGCGGGCATCTGGTGGCAGATCGTCGAGAAGTACAAGGTCAGCGTCATGTTCTCGGCGCCCACCGCGGTGCGCGTGCTCAAGAAGCAGGACCCGGCCTTCCTCAAGAAGTACGACCTGTCCTCGCTCAAGCACCTGTTCCTGGCCGGCGAGCCGCTCGACGAGACCTCGCACGAGTGGATCATGCGTGAGCTCGGCATCCCGGTCATCGACAACTACTGGCAGACCGAGACCGGCTGGCCGATGCTCGCCATCTGCCGCGGTGTGGAAGACAGCCCGATCAAGCTCGGCTCGCCCGCCTTCCCGGTGTATGGCTACGATCTGCGCATCTTCCGCGAGGATGGCAGCGAGTGCGGCGCCAACGAGAAGGGCATCGTCGGCATCGTGCCGCCGCTGCCTCCGGGCTGCCTGTCCACCGTGTGGGGCCAGGACGAACGTTTTGTGTCGACCTACTTCTCCACCTTCCAGGACCCGATCGTCTACTCTTCTTCCGACTGGGGTATTCGCGACGACAAGGGCTACTACACCATCCTCGGCCGCATGGACGACGTCATCAACGTCGCCGGCCATCGCCTCGGCACCCGCGAGATCGAGGAGGCGGTGCAGACCCACCCGGCGATCGCCGAGGTTGCCGTGGTCGGTGTGCACGACGAGCTCAAGGGCCAGATGCCGATGGCTTTCGCGGTGGTGAAGGACGCCAGCACGGTCGACACCGCCGAGAAGCGCGCTGCGCTCGAGAAGGAGGTGATGAAGAAGGTGGACGAGAGCCTCGGTGCCATCGCCCGTCCAGCCCGAGTGCACTTCATCAACGGCCTGCCCAAGACGCGCTCGGGCAAGATGCTGCGCCGCTCCATTCAGGCGCTGGCCGAAGGTCGCGACGCGGGCGACCTGACCACCATCGACGACCCGAGCACGCTCGAGCAGATCAAGGTAGCGCTGAAGGGCTGAGTTCGTTTCAGTCAGCGTTGAATGGGGCGCTTCGGCGCCCCATTTGTCTTCGTGCGGGGGGTTCAGGCCCGGGCTTGGTGCTCGCCTGATCGGGCGCGCTCGAGACCGGCATCGACTTCCTGCTGCACGACACGCCAGATCGGGCGAAGGATGAAACGCATGTTCTTGATCACGCTATTGACGTCGAGTACCGAGGGGACGCGTGCACCACGATGTTCGACCGCGTCGCCAATGCGGCGGATGTCCACGCCCAGCTTGGCGAAGTGGCTGGCCAGGCGCGGTTCGGTGAGTACGAACAAGGTGTCGATGTCGTGACGGTGCGCCAGCGCGATGGCGCTCATGTACAGGCTGATCGGGATGTAGGGGAAGCGCGGCTGTTCGCGCGAACCGAAGTCGTCGTCGTTGATCGGCGCTGCCTCGCGGTCTTCGCCGCGCCGGCGGCGATACCGCGAGCGCACGGCGAGACGGGAAACCTCGGCAATGCGGCCGCGGGGCAGGGCGGCCGGGTCGATGATGCGGCGATCGAGCACCTCCGCGCAGGTGTGCTCGAATGGCAGGGGCTTGGCGGGATCGTCCGGGTCGGTGAGCACGATGCGTACGCAGCCCACGGGTTCGTGCGGTTCGTCCCTGGTGCGCAGCAGGCAGTGAAGGCTGTGCGCGTCGTAGGTGTCGATCTCCCGCTTGTCCGGGCGCTCGGGCTCGAAGTGCAGGTCGGAGCAGTAGACCTCGTGCCGGATGCCGAACACGAGATCGCGCGTCGCCTGGTCGGTCGCCGGGATCAGCTCGAAGTACTTCTTGAAGCCGTGACCCAGGTTGAAGCGGTCAAGGAGAGACATGTTCAGTTTCCTTGTCTGAGGAGGTCGACGATCGGCGTGGCGCCGACGCGTCGTGCCGGGAAGAGTGCGGCGAGAGTGGTGGCGACCAGGCCGACGAGGCATGCGCCCAGCACGACGGAGGGCACGACGCGGATCATGGCGGTGTAGCCGACATTGGCATTCGGCGGCGGCGGCATCGGGATGCCGATTGCCGAGATGGTCACCGCCAGGAAGATGCCGATCAGCGCGCCGAGCACGGCGCCGGCCAGCCCCAGAACCGTGTTCTCCACGACCAGCAGGCGGAAGATGTCGCGCCTGCGGTTGCCGAGCGCCTGCATGGTGCCGAATTCGGCCTGGCGCTCGAATGCGGCCATATTGACGCTGTTGGCGACCGACAGCAGCACCATCACCAGGATGATGCCCTGCAGGACACCGAACTGGCGCTCGTAGAGCCCGAGCGTCTTCTCGTAGAAGTCCGACAGCATCTTCCAGTCGAAGACCTCGAACTGGGCTGGGTCGACCAGCGCGGCTACTGCCGCGTAGGCGCGTGCGGTGTCCTCGGTGCGGTGCAGGGTCGTCACCAGCATGTTGGCGCCGTCGGTGTAGAGCAGCTCGCGCGCGGCGGCGAGCGGAACGCGCACGGCGCGCGAATCGAACTCCTTCGAGAAGCTCTGGAAGATGCCGACCACCTCGAAGTCGAGCGTGTTGACCGCGCCTTCGGCCGTGTTGAGCACGAGCACGATGGAGTCGCCCACCTCCAGGCTCATGGCGTGCGCCACCCCCTGGCCGATGACTGCGCCGAACAGGTCGTCATCCCGCAGCTGGCGGCCAGCGAGGATCTCCAGCGCGGTACCCAGGCGTGCTTCCTTGTCGGGTTCGATGCCTTCGCCAACGATGCCCAGGTCTCGCCGGCCATTGTTGAGCACACCGGCAAAACTCAGCCGCATCGAGACCTCCTTGACCTCGGGCAACGCAGTGATGCGTGCGGCCAGGGCCTCGGGGTCCGGGATGAGGTAGTTCTCCGGCTGGCGGGTACCCTTCTCGCGGAAGTCCTTGCGGAACACCTGTACGTGCCCGGTCTGCGAGTGGATGATCGATTCGCCCAGCTGCACGAAGATGTCCTGCACGAAGCCGCCGGACACGATCAGGCCGGATACGCCGAAGATGATCGCGGCCAGCGTCATCGCGGTACGGATCTTCTGGCGCAGCAGGTTGCGGATGGCGAGCCGGATCAGCATGCGGCCTTACCTCTGGTGGCGGAGTGCGTCGACGATGTTCATCCGCGATGCCTTCCAGGCTGGCAGGATGCTCGCGAGCAGGGTGGTCGCAAAGGCGAGCTGGAAGGCCTCCCATGCCAGCGTCGGGGGAACTGAGATACGACCGGTGAAACCGGTCTCCATGCCCGGCGGGGGGGGCATCGGGATGCCCACTGCCGAAATCGCGGTAGCGAGCAGAAAGCCGAGACCGACCCCGACTGCGCCGCCGATCACTCCGAGTAGCGCCCCCTCGGTCAGGAACATGCGCAGGATGCCCGCACGGCGCACGCCCAGCGCCATTGCCGTGCCGATTTCTCCCGTGCGCTCGACAACCGCCATCGACAAGGTGTTGGAAATGCTCAGCACCACGATCAGCGCGATCAGGATGCGCACTACACCGACCTGGCGGGTGAACAGCTCCGCGGTCTTGTTGTAGAAGTCAGCCAGGTCGTACCAGGGAATCGGTTCGAACTCGTTGGCGGGGAGCCGCGCCTTCAGTGATGCGAGTGCAGCGTCCGTGTCGGCCGTGCGTTCGAGCAGCACGACCCAGCTCGTCGCTCCCTCGACTCGCATGAGCTTGCGTGCAGTCTCGATCGGCACGCGCAGCGCTGCGTCGTCGTAGGCCTTGACGGTGGTGCCGAACAGGCCCGCCACCGTCAGTTCGACGGCGTTGAGTCCGCCCTCGGCTGTGGTCGCCAGCAGCACCACGGTGTCGCCGGGCTGGACGCCGACGTTGGCAGCCAGCCCGCGCCCCACGAGCACGGTGTTGTCATCCGTGCCGTCCAGGTTGCTGCCGGCGACGATGCGGATGGAGCGCCCCACCAATGCCTCGCGCTCGGGGTCGATGCCCTCGCCCATGAATGAAATGGTGTTGTCGCCGCTGCTGAGCAAACCGTTGAAGGACAAGCGTGGCGTGATCGTGACCATGCCCTGCGGCGGCTGCGCGCTCACCGCTTCCGTGCCCGACGGCAGCAGGTAGCTGTAGGGGTCGCCCAGCCCCTTCTTGAAATAGCCCGGACGGATGACCTGGATGTGGCCGAGCTGCGAATGGATGGTCGACTCGCGCATGTTGTCGAGCAGCCAGTGGATGAATCCGCCCGCCAGCACGAAGGTGACCACCCCACCGCAGATGATGAGCATTGCGAGCAATGCCCGCCGCCGCTGCCGGAACAGGTTGCGCGCTGCGACCAGCGTCGCACGCGCGGCGCGATTTGCGGCTTCGTTGAGCATGCTCGTTCGTGTGGTCGAAAAGTAAGTCTATGATAGCCTCTCGGCGGACTTGGAACGAGGGGGCCGAGATGCGGCCAGAATTCGACTACAGCGCGGCATTCTCGCGCAACATCGGCTGGGTGACCGAGGCCGAGCAGCAGACCTTGCGCTCGCGGCGCATCGCCATTGCTGGCATGGGGGGGGTTGGTGGCGTTCATCTGCTCACCCTCGCGCGCTTTGGCATCGGTGCATTCAGCATCGCCGACTTTGACCGTTTCGACATCGTCAACTTCAATCGCCAGGCCGGCGCAATGATGAGCACGCTGGGCGAGCCCAAGGTCGAGGCCCTGGCGCGCATGGCGCGCGACATCAATCCCCTTGTCGATCTGCGCTGCTTTCCCGAGGGAGTCGGCGAGGATAGCCTCGATGCCTTCCTGGAGGACGTCGACCTCTACGTCGATGGTCTGGATTTCTTTGCCTTTGCCGCTCGGCGAGCCGTTTTCGCCGCCTGTCATCGTCGCGGCATTCCAGCGGTGACGGCAGCCCCGCTCGGCATGGGGGCTGCCGTGCTCGTGTTTGCGCCCGACAGCATGTCGTTCGAGGACTATTTTGGTCTCGAGGGCTGCGATGAGGATGAGATGGCGCTGCGATTCCTGCTTGGCCTGTCGCCGGGCATGCTCCAGCGCGCCTACCTGGCCGATCCGTCGCGGGTTGACCTGGCCGCGCGCAAGGGGCCTTCGACCATCGCCGCATGCCAGCTGTGCGCCGGTATCACCGCAGTCGAGGCTTTGAAACTGTTGCTCGGCCGCGGCAAGGTCTTCAAGGCGCCCTGGGGGTATCAGTTCGATGCCTACCAGAACCGTCTCAAGCGCACCTGGCGCCCGGGTGGGCATCGCAATCCGCTGCAGCGCATCGGCCTCTGGCTTGGTCGCATGCAGCTACAACGCATGAAGCAGGAGGCGCTCAAGCATGGCAAGTCATGAACAGCTGCACCGCATCCTCGAGCGCGCGCGCTGGGCGCCCAGTGGCGACAACACCCAACCGTGGCGCTTCGAGATCCCGGCCGAGGGCCATGTGGTGGTGCGTGGGTTCGATACCCGCGACCACGTCCTCTATGATTTCGATGGTCGTGCCAGCCAGATTGCCCATGGCGCGCTGCTCGAGACCCTGCGCCTGGCGGCCAGCTGCGAAGGGTTGCGCACCGAATGGTCCGTCCGGCCCGGTTGCGCGGACGATGCCCCCGTTTACGATGTGCGCTTCTTCGCCGATGCCAGCGTGGAGCCCGATCCGCTCGCGCGCTACATCGAAACCCGAGTCGTTCAGCGCCGGCCGATGCGCACCACGCCGCTCACCGACGCTCAGCGTGCTGCCTTGGTCGATGCCGTTGGCCCGGCCTTCAGGCTGCGCCTGTTCGAGCGCTTCGCCGAGCGTCTGGCCGTCGGCAGGTTGCTGTGGGCCAACGCTCATATCAGGCTGACCACGCCCGAGGCCTTCGAGGTTCATCGCAGCATCATTGAATGGAACGCCCGGTACAGCGACGATCGCATCCCCGATCAGGCGGTCGGCGTTGATCCCGCCACCGCCAAGCTGATGCGCTGGGTGATGCAGAGCTGGCAACGGGTGGATTTCTTCAACCGCTATCTGTTTGGCACCGTGGCGCCGCGCATCCAGCTTGACCTGCTGCCTGCGCTCGGCTGCGCTGCCCATATCCTCTTGCTGCCGCCGCGCTCGCCCCAAGGTATCGAGGACTACCTCGCCGCCGGCGTGGCGATGCAGCGGCTGTGGCTGGCGGCGGAGGCGCAGGGGCTGCACCTGCAGCCTGAGATGACGCCGGTCATCTTTCGCTGGTACGCGCGTGCCGGACGTTCGTTTTCCGCCCACCCTGGCATCGATGCTGCGGCTGCACGACTCGCCGAGCGGTTCGAGCAACTGGTCCCGGCTGCGTCCGACGATGCCTTCATGTTCTTTTGCCGCGTGGGCCGCTCGGCAACGCCGCATGCGCGCTCGCTTCGCTTGCCCCTGGCACGCCTGCTTGGCGAGCGCCCGGAGGCTCCGGGCTAGGTCCACCATGCCTTCAGGCTGGTCGAGTGAGTGTCGGGAATTTTTACACTCATCATGCCTGGAGGGTTTGGTTGAGTAATGTCGCTTCCTCAAGTGGATGAAAGAAAAGGGGTTTGTAAATCTGGCATGCTGATTGCTTTATGTTGTCCGAGCGGTTCGGCAGTGCTGGCAAGGTAGCTTTGATCGCGAGCGCTCGATACCTGCGGTACTACTTGAATAACGGAGGACATTATGAAACTTAAGAAAACATCGCTCGCGACGGCGTTGGTGGCAGCCCTGGCAATGGGTGCGGCTGGCCAGGCCTCGGCGAGTGTCTACGCTGGTTCGTCGCTGGATGTCAGCAACCTGGTGATCGGTTTTGTGAACCAGAATACTGGCGCTGTCATCACCAACCTGAGCCCGAACTTCACCTTCAACGTGGAAGATTCCGCCACGCTGAACGGTTCGACCCAGGCCTTTGCCGCATCCTGCAGCAGCCTGCTGGGCAACTGCAGCGCGGTGCCGCCGGTGCTGGCAGTCAATGCCGCCAACGCGCCGGGCAGCAGCCTCACGCGCGCCAACAACGACTACACGCTGCTCGGTCAGGGTAACGGCACCTACGCCAACTCGAACGCCGAGATCACCACCGCCCAACTGGTGAATGGCTTCCCGTCGGAAAGCCAGCAGGTTGCCGAGGCCGAGCTTCTGGTTTCGGGTGCAGGTCAGGCATCGTCCAACATCCAGTCGAACACCACCTGGACGTTCGATTTCGTGATCGACACCAACACGGCGCTGATGAGCCTGAGCTTCGTCGCCAATCCGGAAATGAAGGCTGATGTCTCGCTCATCCCGCCTTACACCTCGGGTCTGGCCCAAGCCAACCTGACGACGAACTTCACGCTGTCGCGTGAAGGTGTCCCGCTCATCGTCTGGAGCCCGAATGGCGCCGGTACCGGCCTGCTGTGCGGCTTTGGCCTGACTTGCAACGCTGCTGAGGGCGAGTCGCTGAACATCACCCTTGGCGTTGGTCCTGAGAGCGAAAGCGCTCAGCACAGCCTGGGCACGGCTGGCACCAACTTCTCGCTGATCGCACAGGGGCTGACCGAAGGTCGCTACTCGCTCACGCTGGCGGCGCTGACCAGTGTCAACGTCACCCAGGTGCCGGAACCCGGTACGCTGGTGCTGCTCGGCGGCGCGCTCGCTGCGCTGGGTGTGGGTGGCCTGCGTCGTCGTCGCGAAGAGAAAGTGGCCGCCTGATCCTGTGATCGGTGCTGGCTTGGCAGCCTGAAGCAAGGCCGCCAGGTGGAAGAAGCCGCGAGTTCCTCAGGGAGCCGCGGCTTCTTTGCGTTCGCGGTGCGTGCGCAGTTGTTCGTACGTCCTTGTGCCCCGTTCGGCCCGGCCCACTTGTTTCGTTCATCGCCCCAGATCGCGATCGATACGGGCAACGGCCAGGCCGGTAAGGGCGAGGTGAATGATCAGGTAGATCGACAGGACACGCGCGACGAAGCTGCTGATCGCGTTGGCGTCGACGAGCTGCCCAACGACTGCGAGCGTGGTGGTGGTGATCAGCATGGCGCTGTTGCCGCGTCTAAAGATGACGTAGAGCGGGCGCTTGAACGCCTGTTCCAGTGCAAGCCAGGTGCGCCGCCCCGAGTAGAAGAACAGCGCGAATCCGACGATCCATGCTGGGTCCGGTGCCGGGGTTGTTCCCGTGCTCAAGTGCGCAAACGCGAATCCCACTGGGACGACGTGAGTGATGATGTGGGCTTTGACCCAGCGGACGTCTGATCCGGTGCGCTGGCAAGCCAGCTCCGGGGCGCGTCGCCAGGCGTGCGCCAGCAGCGTGCAGATGCACAGGCTGGCCAGACCCGCCGTCGGCATGACGGCGCTTTCGAGGGGGGCTGCAGCCAGTGCCAGCCCGGTGCTCAGCAGTATGGTGCAGGGTGTGAGTACCGCCAGCCGGTCGAGGGCTTTTGGGGGCAGGGCCATGCGAGTCCAGCGTCTCATGCGACGAAGCCTCAACCAGAGCTGGCTGGCTTGCCCGGCCCCAGGTCGAAGGTGCTCATGTAGTCCGCAAATCGCTCCCGAATCGACTCGCCCGACAAGCCGAAGTCCTCGGGCGTGTAGCGATGGCTGCGCGGTTTTTCGCGGTCCTTGGCGAGAAAATCGCTGAGCTGCGAACGTGCGCTGCCTCCGAATTCAAGCCCGAAGTGACCGTAGATGGCGGACACCGAGCCCATCGGGTCTGCGATGAGGCGCTTGTAGGGGATATCGAGAACGCCGTGTTCTGGCCGGCGTCGGCGTGCAGCCAGATATGCGTCCATGTCCGTCGCAAGGCGCTGCAGCACCTGCTGGCCGAGCTCCGTGTTGTCGATGCGTGACGCGCATATGCCGCGGAATGCGGCATTGAGGCTGGCCCAGGAGGCAACCGACTGAACCGGGTCACGGTGCAGATGAACCAGGCAGGCGTCCGGATAGGTGTCAAGCAGGCAGTCGAGGGCGGCCAGATGGTCGGGCGACTTCAGCAACCAGCGCTTGGCGGGGTACGTGGCTTGCAGTACCTGCAGCGCGCCTCTGTGATGCAGGTAGGTTGGCCGGTGGTCCACATGGTCGAGCCATGTGGAGTATCCGGGCACGTTGAACATGCCCGCAAGTGCCTGCGTTGCGAAGCTCTGCATCAGGATCGGGGTGCATTCCTCGGGGCCGTCGAGGTAGAACTCGTGGATGTGTTCCAGCTGTGGTGCGAGATAGCGCTGGAACGCCATCAGAAAGCGTCCGGTTCGGCGCCGAGGGTCGTGCTCCCTGGCTGTTGCTTGCCTGGGCGGCATCTGGGAAACGGTTGTCTCCCAGTTGCTGAGATAGCGGTGCTCAGGGTCGCATGCGAGCAGGTTGAAGAGGAAAGAGGTTCCCGATCGCGGCAGGCCCAGGATGATGAGCGGGCGGCTTACCGGAGCGTTGATGACCTCCGGGTGTGCGGCCTGGTAGGTCAACAGCTTGAGGTGGTTGCTCAGCAAGCCGACGAGCAGCTCGGATACGTAGTAGCGACCGAACGGATGGAGGTCCGCTGACTCGTTCAATGCGCCCACCAGATGCTCCAGCCCTGTTGCGGCATCCGCGGGCAAGGACACTTTGCTGCCGCTCTTCTCCATCGCCGAGGCAATGAGTGCTGCGGAAGACAGCGGTTGGCTTGCCGATCGCCCGAGGGTGCTCGACAGCAGGTTCCAGGTCCTGACCAGCAAGCTTTGCTGAGGGGGTGTGTTCGATGGCACGGTCGGTTCTCCTTGCTCTTGCCCTCAGGCGGCTGGATGCTGCGCTTGGAAAGCCGTAGCGCTCAGCGCTGTGATCCAATCTCCGCAAGCTGCGCCCGCGCCTCGGCCTCGAAGCGGGTGCCGACGCCGTCTATGATGAGCTTCTCGAGTGTTGCCCGCGCGCCCGCAGCATCACCCTGGGCGGCCTGCACCTGGGCGACATGCAGCCGAACCTGGCCGCTCTCCGGGTTGAACTTGAGTGCCTGGTCCAGCAACCAGCGTGCTTGGGTCAGGTCGCCGCGCTCGAAGTGGATCATGGCCAGGGTGTCGAGGACGTGCGGGTCTTCGGGAGCAAGCTCGTTGGCCCGGCGCGCCGATCGCAAGGCATCGTCGGGTGCGCTCTTGCGGCTTAGCCAGGCGACGTTGTTCAGCGACGGGACATGGTCGGGATGCCGTTCGAGCAACTTCCGGTAAGCGCTGATGGCCTCCGTCGTCTGGTCCAGTTCCAGGTGGGCACCGGCAAGATGGAGCAGCATGCCGGTATCGTCCGGATGGTCGGTGAGCCAGCGCTTCATGAACTGGAAGGCGTCGTCATGCTTCTTCTGCCCCCATAGGCTGCGGGCGAACTGCTGGGCAAGTTCTGAGCGGGGCGAATGTTCGAGTGCCTTGCCAAGAAGGTCCTCGGCCTTTGCGAAGTCGCTGGTCACCAAGGCGTGCCAACCGGTGGCCGCGAGAACCTCGGGCAGCTCACCGAAATCCGCCGCAAGTTTCGAGGCGGCGCTGGCCGCTTTCTCGAGTTGGGTGGACTGGGTCAGGAAGCGCAACTCGGCGATACGCGCCGGAAGGTGGCGCGGATTGAGGCGGAGTGCCTCGGCCAGCTCGCGTTGGGCGCCACGGAAATCCCGCTGCTGCAGGAGTGCTTCGGCGAGCAGAACGCGTGCATAAGCCGCATCCGGGGCGATCCGGCTGAGGTGCATGAAGGCGGTGCGTGCCGCTTCGGCATCGCCCTTGGCCAGGTAGGCAGTGCCCTGTAGTTCCAGGAAGATTGGGGTGGTCTCGATCTGCTTGGGGCTGAGTTCGCCCAGCACCGCGAGGGCCTTGTCCGGCGTGCCAGCATTCAGGTGGCGGCGCGCCAGCAGGCTGCGAGCGGTGATCGCGCGCGGGTTCTGTTGCAGCAGGCGCTCGAGGATCCGGTTTGCCTCCGCTTGCTTGTCCTGGCCGTGTGCGGCCGCGACCAGCAGAAGTGCGACCACTTCGTCGTTCGGGCGCTGGTCGGCCAAGGGGCGGATGAGCGTGTCGATGCGCGCGAAGTCGCGGTCGTTGAGGGCGAGTCTGGCCAGGTTGATACGCGCACTCGCATTGGCGGGGTCACGTTGCAGAACCTGCTCGAGGATGCCGCGGGCGCTTTCCCATTGACCGGTCGCAAGGTCGATGGCGGCAGAGAGGCCGAGTGGTCCCAGCTGGTCGGGGTGGCTGGCACGCAGGGCCGCGATGCGCGTGCGCGCCTCGTCATAGCGCTGATCCCTGAAGGATTGCAGAGCGAGCAGGAAGGAGGTCCTGTAGGCGTCCTCGCTGTCGGCGCCGAGTTCGGGAAGCTGCTGTCCGGCCATCAGTTGAGCCAGCATCAGCAGGTTGAGCGATTCGCGAGAATCAGGGGCAAGCCTGGCAAGCCGCTCCGCATGCAGCAGGGCACGAGGGGCGTCGCCCTCCTGAAGTGCCGTCCATGCGACCATCTGCAACGCCAGGGTGTCGTCGGGATTGGCCTTGAGTGCCGCTTCGAGAGGTGCCTTTGCAAGGGCGAAGTCCGAGCGACCCGCCTGGGCCGCGCCGACGAGGATGTTCGCCGATCGCGACTGCGGCGCACGGGAGCGGATGAAGTCGGCGTGGACGAGCGCTTGTTCAGGCTGGTTCAACAGCAGGCGCGTCGTGGCCAGGAAGTAGCGGTTGGGGATGAAGTTGGGGTCGTCATTGAGGCTGACCTCGAACTCGTTGGCCGCCTCCACAAGCTTCTGTTGCTGGAAATGGGCCAGGCCCCGCACGTAGGCGACATAGGACGTGCGCGCAACCTTTGACAGCGGCGCGAGGTCGGCGAACGCCTCTTCGACCTTGTTCTGCAACAGTTTTGCATGGGCTCGCTTGGCGCGGTCGAGCGTGAGATAGGCGCGGTTGGCGACAGCCTTGTCGTAAGCGGCTTCCGCGGCCTCGTAATTGCCCTGTTCGAGCTCGAGATCGCCGAGCAAGGCCCACGCGTCTGCACTGTCGGGGTGGCGTTCGACAGCCGCACGCAAGCTCGCCTTGGCGTCGTCCAGCCGCCCGCGTGTGGCGAGTACGAAGGCGGCGCCGATGCTCGCATCCACGTTGCCGATGTCGATCTCCTGCGCGCGCGCGAACTGCTCGTCCGCCTTTTCGGTTTCCCCTTGAAGCAGCAGCGCCTTGCCGCGCAGGGCGAGCAGCGTTGCCTGGACCTCCGGCGAGGCGTCCTGCGGCAGGATCGAGGTCTCCGTGAGCAGGCGCGCGGGGTCCTGCTGCAACAGGAGGGCGCGTGCAAGAACCGGAAGTACTTCCGTGCGCGCAATGCCGAGTTCGATGGCACGTCGGGCGTCGCGCTCAGCCTTGTCGCCGTCGCCGAGCTCGAGTGCGACTTGCGCCATCAGCCAGCGTGCCTCCAGATTCTGGGGGGCCTGCTGCAAGGCGTTGTTGAGCTCGATCGAGGCCGCGTTGAAGGCTTTCTGGTCGATATGGCCCGCAGCCTTGCGGATGTAGTCGTCCGGGGAGAGGTCCTTGCCGCAGCCGCCGAGGGCGAGCAGGCTTGCAAGGGCAATGATCCGGAGCGACTTGCTTGGGCGGCGGTGCGGCATACGGCATCCTCGGTGGGCTTGGGGTGTGTCGGGGTGGGCGCGTGTCGAGGTTGCGCCCGGCGGTCACAGTCAAAAAGCATTGTAGCAAAGCGGGCGCACGCCATAGGGTGACGCAATGCCGCGGTGACGGTGTCCGTTCGTCGTGAACTCGTCAGACGGTATGGCCTAGCCGGTAGCGCCGGTGAGGCTCGTGAGGTGGCCGACAAGGCTGTCTGCGGCACCTGCTGTGATGCCCTGTTCCGTATCGCGGAGGTCGCGTGCACGTTGCGTGAAGCCCGGATGTGTCAGCAATGCCCTGAGTGTAGTGGCCGCCAGCACAGGCGATACGCGGTCCGCGCGCATCAGCAGTCCGGCGCCGAAGTCTTCAATCGCCCGCATGTTCAGGAACTGATCCATATTGCGTGCGATACCCAGCACTGGTACGCCGTGACTCAGGGCCTGGTTGGTGGTGGGGCTGCCGCCGTTGCAGATCACCAGGCTGGCCTGGGCGCACACACGGTCGCCGGGCAGGTAGTCGAAGATGCGTGCACGGCCGGTGTCGAGGCCCATCGGCAGTGGCTTGCCTGCGGTGGTGAGCACGATGTCGCAGTCGAAGCGCTCGAGCGCGGGCAGCAGGGCGGCGAGGACCGCCGGGGAGCCCGAACTGCCCATGGTCACGTACACAAGAGGGCGGCCGTCCTGCTTAAGTGCGGTCAGTTCGCCCTCACCTGCAGGGGACCACGCCAGGGGGCCGATGAAGGCGGCGCCCGCATGTTCGTGCACCTTTGGAAACAAGGCGCGCGGGTTGGCGAACAGGCGCAGGTCGGCGTCGGTGTAGCACAGGCGCAGGTCGTGGCCGAGACTGCCCAGGCCATGGCGACGGCGCAGGCGCTCCATCGGACGGGCGTGGATGCGGAAGGCGAGCGGTGCGACGCGTTGAAACACGGCCTGTGCCAGCTGGATGGGGGCGAAGCGCGTCCACGGAAAGACCGGAAGTGCTGGTTCGAGCGGTGCTTCCGGACTCCAGTAGGCATCGCACAACGTGGCGTAGGGGATGCCCTCCAGGCGCGCACTCACCGAAAGCGAAAGGCGGAAGTCGCCGACCACGACATCGGGGCGGAGGCCGCTCAACAATGCGCGGTCGGCCGTGACATAGGCTTCAAGGGTCTCGAGGTCGTACAGCGGCTGGCCCGCATCCAGACGGCGGGCGAATTCGGCGGGGGGCTGGGTGTGCAGGTCGACGACGGTGAAAGGCTCGTCCCGGGTCATCCACGAATAGGCAGGTGGGCGCGCGAGCGTGACCCGGATGCCGTGGCTGTGGAGCAGGCGCGCGACGAGCAGGGGGCGGCCAACGTGCGCCAGCGTCGAGCCTTCCGCGAGCAGCAGGACGGATTGCAGCGTATGGTCGGGCATGGGCGCATCCGGTTGCGGGAATAAGGATGCCGCGCGCTGCGGCTGGCTTCATTATCCCCGCGTTGCCGGTACCGCGCCTAGCGTCACACCATGTTGTCGCGGTGGATGAGCTCGGGTTCGTCGATGTAGCCGAGCAGCTTCTCGATCTCTGCCGTCGGCTTGCGCGCGATCCGCCTGCACTCGGATGCCGAGTAGTTGACCAGTCCGCGTGCTACCTCCTCGCCAGCGGATGTGCGGCAGGCCACGGCTGCGCCGCGCTTGAAGTCGCCGCGCACCTCGATCACACCCACCGGCAGCAGGCTCTTGCCACCCTTGAGGGCAGCGACGGCACCGTCATCGATGACGAGGTCGCCGGCGAGCTGGAGGTGGTCTGCGATCCACTGCTTGCGTGCCTGCAGCGGCGTGCTGGTGGCGTAGAGCAGGGTGCCGAGCGCATCGCCTGCGGCAAGGCGCAGCAGCGGGTCGGCTTCGCGCCCGCTGGCGATGCAGGTGTGGGCGCCGCTGCGGGCAGCGCGCTGGGCGGCGCGGATCTTGGTGATCATGCCGCCACGGCTGATGCCGGTGCCGGCGCCGCCGGCCATGGCCTCGTACTGGCGGTCTTCGGCGCGGCCTTCGCTGATCAGTGTCGCAGTGGGGTCGCGGCGCGGGTCTGCGGTATACAGGCCTTGCTGGTCGGTGAGGATGATCAGCGCCTCAGCCTCGATCAGGTTGGCGACCAGCGCACCCAGGGTGTCGTTGTCGCCGAACTTGATCTCGTCGGTGACCACGGTGTCGTTCTCGTTGATGATCGGCACCACACCGAGCTCGAGCAGGGTGGTCAGCGTGCTGCGGGCGTTGAGGTAGCGTGTGCGGTCGGAGAGGTCCTCGTGCGTGAGCAGGATCTGCGCGGTGTGCAGGCCATGGCGCGAGAAGGCTTTCTCGTAGGCCTCGACCAGGCCCATCTGGCCGACTGCGGCTGCGGCTTGCAGCTTGTGCATCTCATGCGGGCGCTTCGCCCAACCCAGGCGCTGCATGCCGGCGGCGATGGCACCCGAGGACACCAGCGCTACCTCGCGGCCTTCGGCGCGCAATGCGGCGATCTGGCGCGCCCAGGCGTCGAGTGCGTCCTTGTCGAGGCCGGCGCCGTTGTTGGTGACGAGTGCGCTGCCGACCTTGACCACGAGGCGGCGGGCGTTGCGGATCTTGGTTCTCATTTCGATGCGTGTGCGCGGTTGAATGGGCTTCTGTCGGTCAGGGTTGGCTCGGCGCCTCGCTCCCGGCGTCGGGCGTGCCATCGTCTTCGGGCAGGGCGTCCTCGTCTTCGCCCAGCGCCTCTTCCTCGAAAGCCGCGTCGGCTGCCGCACGTGCCGCTTCCAGTGCCGCCAGCCGTGCGACTTCGGCAGCCTGGCGTTCTGCGCGCTCGGCCTCGATGCGGGCGCGCTCGGCGTCGAGGAAGTCCTGGATGGCGAAGATCAGCCCCTGGGTGCCTTCGCCCTTGATGGCGGAAATCTCGAAGTGGCGCTCGACCGGGCCGTAGGCGTCGAGGAAGGCCTTGACGCGCGCTTCGCGCTCATCCTCGGGGATGAGGTCGAGCTTGTTGAGCGCCAGCCAGCGTGGCTTGTTGTAAAGATCCTCGTCGTACTTGCGCAACTCCTCGACGATCGCCTTGGCGTCCGCGACCGGGTCTGCCTCGGGGTCGAATGGTGCGAGGTCGACCAGGTGCAGCAGCACATGGGTGCGCTGCAGGTGGCGCAGGAACTGATGGCCGAGGCCCGCACCCTCGGCTGCGCCTTCGATCAGGCCGGGAATGTCGGCGATCACGAAGCTGCGTGCCTCGGTGGTGCGTACCACACCGAGGTTGGGGGCGAGGGTGGTGAAGGGGTAGTCGGCGACCTTGGGCTTGGCGGCCGAGACGCTGCGGATGAAGGTGGACTTGCCGGCGTTGGGCATGCCGAGCAGGCCGACGTCGGCCAGCACCTTCAGTTCCAAGTGCAGGTTGCGGTACTCGCCTTCCTGACCCATCGTCTTCTTGCGCGGTGCACGGTTGGTGCTCGACTTGAAGTGGATGTTGCCGAGACCGCCGCGGCCGCCGCGGGCGATCAGCACGGTCTTGCCGTCCTCGTCGAGATCGGCGACGAGGTCCCCGCTCTCGAGGTCCTTGATCACCGTCCCGACCGGGAAGCGCAGCGTGATGTCGTCGCCGCCCTTGCCGTAGCAATCGCGGCTGCCGCCGTTCTCGCCGCGCTCTGCGCGGAAGCTGCGCGTGTAGCGATAGTCGATCAGGGTGTTGAGGTTGCGGTCGGCCACTGCGTAAACGCTGCCGCCGCGCCCGCCGTCACCGCCGCTGGGGCCGCCCTTGGGAATGAACTTCTCGCGGCGGAAGGTGGCCGCGCCGTTGCCGCCGTCGCCGGCGTAGACCTCGATGCGGGCTTCGTCAAAAAACTTCATGCCTGATCAACCTCTTAGCGGAACACGCAGCAGTGCGCGCCCTGGAAACAAAAAAGCCCTACCACGTGGATAGGGCTTTTGGACTGCGATGCGATCGAACGCGTGCGATCAGGCCGCTTCCGGCACGATGATCACGGTGCGGCGACGCAGGGCGCCCTTGACAGCGAACTTGACGACACCGTCCTTGAGTGCAAACAGGGTGTGGTCCTTGCCGATGCCGACGTTGTCGCCCGGGTGGTACTCGGTACCGCGCTGGCGAACGATGATGTTGCCGGCGAGCACGAACTGACCGCCATAACGCTTCACGCCGAGGCGTTTCGATTCCGAGTCGCGGCCGTTACGCGAACTACCGCCAGCTTTTTTGTGTGCCATGTCGGATTACCCCCTGCGCCTTAGGCCGAGATCGCTTCGATGCGAAGCTCGGTGTAGTTCTGACGATGCCCCTGGTGCTTCTGGTAGTGCTTGCGGCGGCGCATCTTGAAAATCTTGACCTTGTCGTGACGGCCGTGGGAAACCACGGTCGCCTTGACGGTAGCTCCGGCAACCACCGGCGTGCCGATCTTGACGGCCTCGCCTTCACCGACCATGAAGACCTGGTCGATGGTGATTTCGGAACCCACGTCGGCCGGTATCTGTTCTACCTTGATCTTTTCGCCAGCGGCAACGCGATACTGCTTGCCACCGGTTTTTATCACCGCGTACATGGTGTTACTCCAGTTGATGGGTCTGCAAAGAATCGCGCACGATAACTGAGCTGGCGCGCGAAGTCAATGCAAATTGCGCTGCAATGCGTGCTTGCTCAGTCACTTGCCGCCAGTCCGGGCAGCAAGGCGGCGAGCGCCTGGTGTTCGGTGCGGTAGCTGGCCTGGGCGGCGATGCGCGGCCATAGGCCATCGCGCTCCATGGCATCGATAACCTGCTTCTTCAGTCCGCAGAAGGCGATGGCCTGGCCCTGGGCATGGAAGCGCTCGATGAGACCGGCCAGGGTGTGCAGGCCGGTGGCGTCAATGTCGTTCATGCCGGTCGCCGACACGAGCACCGTGCGTACCTTGTCCTGCGCACGCGCGGCTGCAAGCATGGCGTCCTCGAAGGTGGCTGCAGTGACGAAGGTGAGTGGGCTGTCAAAGCGCAGGATGACGAGCTGTGGGTGGGGGTGAGGCAAGCCGAAGCGCTCGCGGTCGCGGTAGGTGCCGTCCTCATGCAGGCCGAGCAGGGCTGCGCGCGGGCGCATGCCGCGATACACCATCAGCCCGAGCGACAGGATGAGGCCGGTGAAGATGCCGTTCTGTATGTTGGGGGCGAACGCAAGCGTGCCGAGGAAGGTGACGGCGGCTGCCGCACCGTCGTCCTTGCTCGCGCGCCAGGCGCGTCGCAGCACCCCGGTGTCGATCAGGCCGGCCACGGCCTGCAGGATCACCGCGGCCAGCACCGGCTTGGGCAGGTGCCACAGCAGCGGGGTCAGGTAGAGCAGCGTAAGTACCAGCAGAGCGGCAGTGACGAGCGAGGACAGGCCGGTGCGGGCTCCGTTTACATAATTGAGCGCCGAGCGCGAGAACGATGCGCTCACGGGCATGCCGGACGTGAAGGCGGCGGATATCTTTGCCAGCCCTTGTCCGATGAGTTCCTGGTCCTGTCGCCAAGGCTGCCGGGTACGGCCGCAGATGAGCTTGGCGCTGGAGGCGGCTTCCATGAAGCTGACCATCGCCACCACGAAGGCGGCCGGCAGGATTGCCGCAACCAGGTCCGGGCTCGGCGGTGGCAGGCTGGGCAGGGGCAGGCCGCGCGGGATGTCGCCGACCACCTCGCCGCCGCTGGTGGCAAAACCGGACCACGCCGACAGTGCGGTGGCGGTGGCGACTACCAGGGGGACGCCGGGCAGGCGCGGCCACAGGCGCTTGAGCGCGACCAGTGCGGCCAGGCTACCCAGGCCGAAGCCCATCGACGGCCAGTGAGGGGCAGTGAGGCCGCCAAGGGCCTGGGTGAAGTCCAGCACCAGGTGCTGCGAATGGGGCATCGACAACCCAAGCAGGGGCGGAACCTGGGTAAGGCAGATGATCAGCGCGGCAGCATTGACGAAGCCCATCAGCACTGGCACCGAAAGCAGGTTCAGCAACCAGCCCAGCCGCATCAGCCCGAGCCCGAGCTGAATGAGCCCGGACAGCAGCGCGAGCAGGAGGGCGAGTCCGAGCAGGTCGCCGCCGGCAAGCCCGGCCAGGGGCACGATGCTGGCCGCGACGAGCAGGCTGGTGAGTGCCACCGGTCCGGTGGACAGCTGCCCGCAGGAGCCGAACAGTGCCGCCACCACGGCGGGGAGGAGGGCCGCGTACAGCCCGACCTGTGGCGGCAGGCCGGCGAGCTTTGCATAGGCCAGCGCTTGCGGGATCAATACCAGCGCCACCGTGATCCCGGCCACAAGATCGCCGCGCACGCCGTGCGCCCGCCATTGCGCTGGCCAGGACAGAAAGGGGAGAAAACGCACGGAAGGCGGCATGGGGGCTGTGCGGCAGCGGTGACTGCGAGCGGGCAGGCGTGTCGTGAGTGCGAAGCGGGGCGGGAGCTCACATTTTAAGGACAAACCCCGGCGCTGGCGCTCTCCAGTGGGAGCGGCGCGAGCCGCGAGGGCATAATGCAGGCCTCCCCCGACGTGTCCGGAGCCCCGTGCAGATGGCGATCAGCCGCATTCCCCCGATCCAGTGCCTGCTCACCTTCGAGGCGGTGGCGCGCCTGCGTAGTGCGAGCCGTGCTGCGGAAGAGCTGTGCGTGACGGTGAGTGCGGTCAGCCATCGACTGCGCCAGCTCGAGACACACATGGGCGTGCGATTGTTCTGCCGTGGCGACTTTGCCCTCACGGCCGAGGGTGCGGCCTACCTGCAGCATGTCGCTACCGCGCTCGCCGCGCTGCAGCAGATGCCCGGCGAGCGCGCCGCGGTGGGGCCGCGCCGCCTGCGTGTCGCGGTGACGCCATCCTTTTGCCGCCAGTTCGTGATGCCCAAGCTCGAGCTGTTCCGGCGCAGCTATCCCGACATCGAGCTCACGCTGCAGGTATCGATCCCGCTGCGCGACGTGACCGCCGAGGCGGCCGACCTGGAGGTGCGCTACGGCCTGGGCGGTTACGCCGATGTCGAGCACAGGCTGATCCTGAGTGACGTGGTGACGCCGGCGTGCAGCCCGGCCTTCCTGGACGAGTTCGGCCCCTTCGACGGTTTTGAGCACGAGGCCGAATGTACGCGCGTGCGCCTGGTTCGCAGCCCGCTCGAGCCCTGGGCGCATTGGTACGCGCATTGCGGACTCCCGCTCGCAGAACCGGCCAGCGGCGCGCAGTTCAACGACCTCGGCTTGGTCTACGATGCAGCGGCGAGCGGGTTCGGCGTGGCGCTGGTGCGCCACAAGCTCGGTGCCGCGTGGTTCGACAGCGGCCGCCTGCTCAGCTTGTCGGCACGACCGATGAACTCGCCCTTCGGGCATTACATTTGCTGGACGCCAGGCGCGCTCGAGCGCTGGGAGTGCGCTGCGTTTGCAGACTGGCTGCAAAGCGTGCTGCCCTGAGTGGAGGGGTGCAGGGCGCAAGCCCGGCTTGCCGGCGTGAAGTTTTTTCAAGGGTGTGGCGAAATTGCTTCAAGCCGGTTGCGCCGAGCGCCGCCTATACTTTGAGCCTGCGGCGGCAGGGGCGGGCCCTGGCGGACGCTTGTCGCGAGGACTCTCGATGATGAACCCAGAAGCCGATGTGCTGCCGTTCGGAGAAGCCGAACGCGATTTCTCAAGCGTCGACAAGGCACGCGTCGTGGAAGCGCTGAGCCGCGTATTGCCTCCGGACACGCTGATGTACGAGACCGAGGACCTGCGTCCTTACGAATGCGACGGCCTGGCCGCGTATCGCGCGCTGCCGCTGGTGGTCGCGCTGCCGACGACCGAGGCGCAGGTGGTCGAGGTGCTGCGCATCTGCCATGAACTGGACGTGCCGGTGGTTGCGCGTGGCGCAGGCACCGGACTGTCGGGCGGTGCGCTGCCGCATACCCGGGGCGTGCTGCTGTCGCTGGCGCGCTTCAACCGCATCCTCGCTCTCGACCCGCTGGCACGCACTGCCGTCGTTCAGCCGGGGGTGCGCAATCTTGCCATCTCCGAGGCGGCTGCGCCGCACGGGCTGTATTACGCGCCCGACCCGTCGTCGCAGATCGCGTGCACCATCGGCGGCAACGTCGCCGAGAATGCGGGCGGAGTCCACTGCCTCAAGTATGGCCTCACGGTGCATAACCTGCTGCGTGTGCGCGGCGTGACGATCGAGGGCGAGATCGTCGAGATCGGCAGCCATGCGCCGGATTCTGCGGGTTACGACCTGCTCGCCCTGGCGACCGGCTCCGAGGGCATGCTGGTGGTGGTGACCGAGGTTACCGTCAAGCTGGTGCCCAAGCCTCAGCTTGCCCAGTGCGTGCTCGCGGCCTTCGACGATGTCGTGCGCGCGGGCGAGGCGGTCGCGCGCATCATCGCTGCCGGCATCATCCCGGCAGGCCTCGAGATGATGGACCAGCCCGCGACCGCCGCGGTCGAGGAATTCGTGCGTGCGGGTTATCCGCTCGACGCCAAGGCGATCCTGCTGTGCGAGGCCGACGGCACGCCGGAGGAAGTCGCAGAAGAGATCGAGCGCGTGCGCGCGGTGCTCGAGGGCAGTGGTGCCACCGAGATCCGCGTGTCGCGTGACGAGGCCGAGCGCCTGCGCTTCTGGGCCGGGCGCAAGGCGGCTTTTCCGGCGGCGGGGCGACTCTCGCCCGACTACTACTGCATGGACGGCACCATTCCGAGAAAGCGCCTGGGCGAGATGCTGACCGCGATCCAGGCGATGGAGGGGCGCTATGGCCTGCGCTGCATGAACGTGTTCCATGCCGGCGACGGCAACCTCCACCCGCTGATCCTGTTCGATGCCAACCAGGCGGACGAGTTCGAGCGCGCGGAAGCCTTCGGCGCCGAGATCCTCGAGCTGTCGGTGGCGCTGGGCGGCACCATCACCGGCGAGCATGGCGTCGGGCTGGAGAAGATCAACCAGATGTGCTCGCAGTTCACCACCGCCGAGGTGCGCCAGTTCTTTCGCGTCAAGGCGGCGTTTGACCCGCCCGGCCTGCTCAACCCCGGCAAGGCGATCCCGACCCTCAACCGCTGTGCCGAGTACGGCCGCATGCGGGTGAGCCGTGATCACGTGCCCTACCCGGATCTGCCGCGGTTCTGAGCCGGAGCAGGGGCGTGGTGGACGCAGGGCGACAATCAACGAGGGGGCGGCAGGACAAGATGGCAATGACGGCAATCGAAGCGCTGTGGCGCGAGCGCGTGCGGGCGGCGGCTGCGGCGGGCACGCCGCTGTGCCTGCGTGGCGGTGGCAGCAAGGATTTCTACGGACGCGAGGCAGGCGGCGACGTATTCGAGCTGCGCGCCAACACCGGCGTGGTGGCCTACGAGCCGACCGAACTGGTGGTTACCGTGCGCGGCGGTACGCCGCTGGCCGAGCTCGAGGCGCTGCTCGCGGCGCAGAACCAGTTCCTCGCCTTCGAGCCGCCCCACTTCGGTCCGGCCGCGACGGTCGCCGGCTGTGTGGCGGCGGGGCTGGCGGGGCCGCGGCGCATGAGCCAGGGCGCAGTGCGCGATTTCGTCCTCGGCGTGAAGATGCTCGATGGTCGTGGCGAACTGCTTTCGTTTGGCGGCCAGGTGATGAAGAACGTCGCCGGCTATGACGTGTCGCGGCTCGTTGCCGGCAGCCTCGGCACCCTCGGCATCGTGCTCGAGGTCTCGCTGAAGGTGCTGCCGCGGCCGGTAGCCGAGGCGACGCTGCGTTTCGAGATGGACGAGGCTGGGGCGATCGAGCGCATGAATGCGTGGGGCGGACAGCCCCTGCCGGTGTCGGCCACGCTCTGGCAGGCCGGTGTCCTGCACCTGCGCCTGTCGGGGGCGGATGCCGCCGTGCGCGCTGCCTGTGCGCGCCTGGGTGGCGAGCGCATCGACGATGCAACGGCCGCCGCGCTGTGGCAGTCGGTGCGCGAGCACGCCCACGACGCGTTCGCGTTGGCGCCGGGCGAGTCCTTGTGGCGCCTGGCCGTGCCGACCACGGCGCCCGCGCTCGGCCTGCCCGGGCGTCAGGTGATGGAGTGGGGTGGCGGTGTGCGCTGGCTGGCAGGGACGGCCGATGCCGCAGTCGTGCGCGCCCGTGCTGCGGCCGTGGGTGGCCATGCCACCTGTTTCCGCGGTGGCGATCGCCGCGGCGCGGTGTTTCATCCGCTCGCCGCGTCCGTCGCGACCTTGCACCATCGCCTCAAGAAGGCCTTCGATCCTGCCGGCATCCTCAACCCCGGCCGTCTTTACGCGGAGTTCTGAAGCATGCAGACCCAACTCGCCGATTTCGTGCGCGGCACCCCCGAGGGTGCCGAGGCCGAGGAGATCCTGCGCAAGTGTGTGCATTGCGGTTTCTGCACCGCGACCTGTCCGACCTATCAATTGCTCGGCGACGAGCTCGACGGACCGCGCGGGCGCATCTACCTGATCAAGCAGATGCTCGAAGGGGCTGAGGTCACGGAGAAGACCCGCCTGCACCTCGACCGCTGCCTCACTTGCCGATCCTGTGAGTCCACCTGTCCGTCGGGCGTGCATTACAGCCGCTTGCTCGACATCGGCCGCCACATGGTCAACGAGCGCGTGCCGCAGCGCGGCGGCGCGGCGATGACACGCTGGGTGCTGCGCGAGTTCGTGCCGCGTCCGCGTCTGTTCGGCGCGGCGATGAAGCTTGGCCAGGCGATGCGCGGGCTGCTGCCGGCCACGCTCAAGGCCAAGGTCATGGTGCCGCGCCCGGCGGGGGCATGGCCGGCGGCCCGCCACGCTCGGCGGGTGCTCGCGCTGGCGGGGTGTGCGCAG
>NZ_AMXB01000038.1:0-45827 GCF_000310125.2 Thauera sp. 27 | reverse complement strand
TTCGCGGCCAATCCGCTTCGATCCGATCTCCACCCGCGCTCGAAGTAGGCAAGAACGCCGCTCGGTTACCGCTTACGATGCGCCATTGCCCGTTGAGCGCCGAATCACTTGCACCACTGATTTCGACCACCGCGTGTTTCTCGTAGGGGTTCCCCGCCGAAATCCCCACGGTAGCAACGCCGCCGGAAACGACCACGCTGTCCGGGGTGCGAACCGAATAACCGTTAAGGAGGCACGCATCCAGCACGTTGATAAGGCTACCCGCCTGCCCATTGAGCACGGGCGCGTCCGGTTGAGCACTGTGAAACCATTTGACTTGCGTATCGAGTTTCGTCGCCATCTATCTGTCCTCAATTACGGCCGGTCGATGTTGCCCAGCGCGTACAGTTCCACGCCGTCCTCACCATCGCCGAGGGGTTCGTCGGATTGCTGGATCGAGCGCGCGATCCAAATGTCGGCCAGGGCGCCGACCGTGTTGATGCGCACCACGTTGCCGGTGCTCCAGCCCCCGCCGTTGGCCGCGAGCGGGATGCGCAGATACGGGGCGCCGCCCGTGCCGTCCGGGTTGCGGGTGCGCGGGTTGATGGGCGCGATGTCGGCGGTGAAGGGGCCGCTGAACACGAGCCCGCGTCGCTGCCCGATCAGTTCGACGTTGGTGGTCGAGGTCCAGCGCAGCAGCCAGCGTTCGGTCTCGGCGCCCTCGTTGGTGACCTGGATCGGGTGCGCGATGGTGTCGAGCGTGGCCGTGGCCTCGCTACCGATCAGCGAGTCGCTCCAGGTGCCGCCCCAGGTCGCCTGATCCCACACCGCGCTGACGCGCGCGCGGCGGTCGCCGTGGATGAGGCAGGATGCGACGATGGACTCGTTCGCCGGGTAGTTGTGGGTGAGCGGGCGCGCCAGGGTGAGCTGGCCGGTGATCTGCACGTCAGTGACCTGCCGCAGATCCCCAACAGTGTGCCGCACGCGCACAGGCATGGTGATGCCGGTGGCGTCGTCGATGGTGACGATGCCGGTGGCGCGATCCAGGCTGTAGCCGCTGATGACGACGGCCCCGTTGGCATCCAGCACACGCACCCAGCCGATACGGGTGCGGCCGCAGTTGATCGTCCCGCCGTTGGTGACGGTAGCCGGTGCTGTCTCGGCGGTGTGCATGACCATGACCACGTCGCCCGCGCGGTAGATCGGCACGCGGCCGTCAGACGGCAGGCGTACCGGGTCGATGCCGAGGATGTCGGCGTCGAGCGGCAGGTAGCTGTACGCCACGGCGTTGTAGCGGATCGTTTCGGGTAGCACTTCGCGCGACTGCCACACCCCACCGACCAGGACACCGAACTCGAGGGCAGCGGTGCCCATCTCGTAGTTGATGCTGCCCCGTACGAGAGCCCCGGATATCTCGCCGTCCGCGTCGGCCGTGCCGCTGATCACGGTCCCGTCACGCGAGGTGGCTGTCACTGACAGTGCCTCGGGCTTGATCGGGGACAGCACGGCCCTGAACGCGGCATCTACCGCCGTCCATTGGCCGTACCGCGTGAGGCAGCTCGCAACGCTGACCCCAGCCCCGGCGCCGTCGGCCCAGAACGTGATGCGCGCAATCCCGGTGCCGTAGTCCACAGACCCGGCTACGATGCCGCTGCCAGTTGCGGGGTTGATGTCGGCGTAGAGCACGCCGTCGCGGTCGTCGTAGGTCTTGCCGGCCGCGGAGAATCGCAGGGAGTTGGGCACGAGCGTATCGGACACCGTTGCGGTGAGGTTGAGTGCCAAGCCCGGGCCATTGATCGCGAACAGCTCGGCGGCTACAGACTGCGGGTCATATGCAGCCGTGTCGCGCTCGACTGCGATGTCCGAGACCCCGACCACTCCAGCGCGAATCGACGCGGATTCGAATTCGCGCATGACCGCGCTCCAGCCGGAGATCGTGACGCCGATTGTGGCCACCCCGGCAACGTCCAGCGCGCCAGTCAGCTGGAGCAAACCCGATGCGAGATTCAGCGAACCGACGATCTGGTCTGCCCACGCGAACCGATACCCCGACAACTCGGCGCGCCCAGGCAGTATGCGCAGCACACCGCCGTCGGCCAGGTACGCGTCGACCTCCACATTGCCATACAGCATGCTCACCAGCAGCCGCATGGTGCCGGCACTGCGGAACGGCGCCGTGCCGGGGACTGTGAATGCATTGTCCGTAATCGTCGCAGAAGTGCCCGAAAACAGATCTAGCCCATCGCGCCAGGTGTAGCCGTTGGACAGCGATGCGCTGCGGTCGGGCGGCGCGGTGAAGCGCAGCACCACGCGGCCCGTGGCATAGTCGATCCGGCCGGCAACACCCGTACCCCCGATCGCCCCCGTGGCTGCAGTGTCCGTCGCGGTACGCGACACGCCTGAAACCGGGTAACTCACGCTGAAGCTGCCGGGGACAACAGGCGCATGAGCAAGCGTGTACTCGATGTCCAGCGAGCTGGCAGCGTCTGCGGCCGAGCCCGTCCGCTGATCGTAGTGCACAGGTGACGCCCAGACGATGATGACCTGACTGCCTACATCGGGCAGTGCGCCCAGCGTGACAGCGATGACGCCCGTGCTGTAGCTGACGGTGCCCGCGCCGATGCTGGGGTCACTGGCAACCAGATTGCCCGCGCCATTGTCTGCCAGCTGGTACCAATTGCCTTGCGCGCGGAACGACACTGAGAGCGCGCCCGGCGCGGGGATGGGCGCAACGGTTTCCACCCAGTTCAGGCGGCGGGTTTCGGCCGTGACGCCGAGCGCGCGCGTATGGGCCTGCTGAGCGACGTCGACCGTGCGCGCACCAGCTGAGTACGTGGCCACCACCTCGGGGCTGATGACCTGGTTGATGAGCGGCGTCTCAGTCTGCGCCGAGGGCACCAGCTTTGTGTAGATGCTCTGTGCTCGCAGGGTGATGTCGCCTACCCCGGCCGCATCGGCAATTGGCTGGGCGCCGTAATAGCGGGTAGCGTCTGCAACAGTGGTGTCGCGGACGCGCGTCTTGCCGGTGTAGGTGTATTGGCTGTCGAGACGGCGAGCCTCGTGCCCGGGGAAATTTGTGCGCAGGGCGTCGGACAGAGAGAGCGTGACGACCCAGCGCGTAAACGTGATGTCGTCGCCGGCAGTGGTCTGCCCGTCTGTGAACGTGCGCTCGACCACATCCACCCCTGTCACGCGGACGTACTGCTCGACCTCGCTCACCTGCCCTTCGTTGAGCACAAGCACCAATGTTTTACCCACATTGGGCACCGGCGCGCCCACGCGCTGGATGAGGCTGATCGCGCGCATGCCGGCGATGTGGTTCTCGAGCAGATAGCCGCCCCAGGTAGGCCCTTTGTACAAATAGGCCTCAACCTTGTTTGCTGCCTGCGCGCGCGTGTCGAAGGGGTCTGCGCTCGAGAAAAGTGTGTAGCCGAGCGCATCGTCCTGCGGCAGGGCGGTGATGACCGATTTGGCGCCGCCATACAGGTCCGTGCTGAGGGTGCGCACGGCCAGGAAGATCTTGCGCAGGTTGAATCGGCCGTAGGCGCGATCGAGGTCTGAGATGTCCTCGAACACGTTGTTCATTTTGCCGTCGACAATGACGCGGCCGGTGGCGGCACCGCCGCCCTCGGGCACGTCGTCCATGACCTGGCTTTCGACGAATACGATGTTCTGCTCTTGGATGGGCATGGTCAGATCTCGATGAGGCGTAGGGTGACGATGTAGGGCCAGTCGGCCGGAGGCAGCTCGCGGTCCCACAGCTGCCGGGCGGTGATGGGCTCATCGCCAGGGCGGAATGCCACAGTGAAGCTGCGGCCGTCTGCCAGCTGCAGGGGGTAGGTTGCGCCCGGGACCGCGGCCAGGGCGCGCAGCGCCTGCACTTTTGTGCGTGTCATGCCCGACCAGCCGCGGGTGTCGTTTGCCGACAGGGTGATCGGGCGGCCCGCCTGGCGCAGGCCGGCGTCGATGATGAGCGCGCCGGTCACCGAATAATCTTGCGCGGAGACGGCGGGCGACCAGTCGAACTCGTCCTGCCAGATCATGCCGGCGGGGAGCGCGATGGTGTCGAGAAGGTGTGTGGATGGCATGTCGTGTCAGGCCCGGGATCTGTCTGCTTCGAGCTGGCGCAGCAGCTCGACGAGCGCGTCGGCGTCCTGCTGGCTTGCGGCATTGATGGCGGTGCTGCGCCCTGCACCGCGGCCGATTTCGACGCGATAGGTTGTGACCTGCTCTTTCGGCTGTTGCGACGTGACGCGCGGCTCGTTGCTCTGGTATCGATTCGAGGCCGACTCTTGATCGATCTGCAACGCATCCAGGCGCGCAACAACCGTGTCTTGCACCCGCTGGATGTACCGCTCCGAGATCCCCGCCAGCCCAATGCCAGCCGGCGACGTTGCCCGCCCGATCTGCCGGAGCTGATCCTCGATCTCCTTGCGCAACGCCAGGCCACCCAGACGCTCGGCGCGGCCGAGTAGCGCGTACTCGCCAGAGTCCATCAAACGCGCGGGGCCGCCGCGGCCAGATGCCTGCGCCGCAGCACCCGAGACGCCATCCATGGCATCAGACAGACCAATAGCCGCGCGCTCGATCATGCCGATACGCTCAGCAACTTCTTCTGCTTCAGCGCCCAGCGACTGCATCGCTGCAGCACCCGACACCGCAGCGGAGACGACAGCCCGCCCCATCTCATCTGCGCCGAGCTGCACACCATGCAGCCGCGCCGCGAGCTGGAGCGATGACGCAACCACACCGCCGTTGGCCTCGATCGCCTGCTTTGCGTATGCCATGAACGCGGCCTGGATGTCGTTTTTGCTGGCAACACCGCTGTCGCGAATGGTTTCGAAGTCTCGCCGAGCGTTGTCGGCGAGCCGCTTGAGCTCGGCAGTGCTCGTTACACCGAGGCGCTGGAACGCTACCGCAACCTCCTCTGCACTCGCCTTGACGTTTGCAACACCCGTTGCTGCACGCCCCGCGGCCGCACCGAGCCTATCGACCTCGCCGGCCGCTCCGGCGGCCTTGGTGGCCGCGTCGACCACCTTGCCGCCCATCACCTGCGCGCCCTCGCCCAGCGCGTCGAGTTGGTCGGCCGTCAGCCCCGCGGCCTGGCCAACCTGTTCGAGCGCGGCCACGGTCTGCGCTGCTGCGGCCTGCGTCGTGCCCTGCAGCGCGCCCCAGGCCGTTTGTGCCCGATCGGCGCCGGCCACGGCGGCGTCAAACGCGGCGTCTGCCTTGGCCCCAAACGCCTCGAACACCGAGTACGCCGCCTGGGCCTGCTCACGCATTGATGCAGCCGCCTGTGCAAACCCGGCGCTCACGTCGCCAAACGTGATCTTGGCCAGCCCCTGGGTGATCAGCGCGAGGTCAGCCAGGAACGCGGACGTGAGCCACGACATGCCCTGCCCGAGCTTGTAGACCGCCGCCAGCACAGTGTTGATACCGGCAGACATGACGCCGTAGGCGAGCTGGACGCGGTTTCCGGCGTCCGTGGCTTGCTCGCCCAGGCGAGCAAAAAAGGCGCCCACCTCGCTGGCCAGCGTGCTCAGGCGCGCGGCTACGGCGTCGAAGTCGATTTTGCCGACGAACTCCTCGGCCCACTTTGCGCCCGCTTGGAAGGCGCTGACGAGCGCATCGCCAAAGGCCTTTGCGGTGCCCCCGGTCACGAAATTGCGCAGACCGCCAGCCAGGCGGTTGACCTGCTCGGTAATGGGCTGCAGCAGGGGCTCGACAAACGCGCGGCGCAGTGCGTCCCACGCCGAGCCGAGGCCGGTCATGGCGCCGTCGAGGTTGTTGTTCATGACCGCCGCAGTGGCCTGGGCGCTGCCGGCGGCGTCTTGCAGCTTGGCGGTGAGCTCGTCGAGCGCGCCCATGCCCTGGTTGAGCAGCGCACGCAGGGCGGGGCCCGCCTCTTGACCCACGGCCAGCACGGCGCGCTGACCTTCGGGCCCGGCGGCCGCGAGCTCGCGCAGGGCGGTGTTGAAGTCGCTGGTGGTGATGCCAGCGGCGGCGAGCTCTTGCCGGAACTTGCTCGCCGGGTTGGCGAACTGGCTGAGAATGCTATTGAGCGCGGTGCCGGCGCGGCTGGCGTCAATGCCGGCGTCGGCAAACTTGCCGATGATGCCGACCGTATCCTCGAGGCTGAGCCCGAGCGCGTTGGCCACCGGCGCAGCATACGACAGCGCACCCGCGAGCCCCTGCACGCTGGTGTTGCTGGCGTTGGCGCCCGCAGACAGCACGTCGGCTACGCGCCCTGCTTCGGCAAACGACAGGCCCATGCCGTTGACGGCCTTGGTGACAAACTCGGACGCCTCGGCGAGCCCTACCCCGCCGGCCTGCGCCAGGTTGAGCACCGCGGGCAACGCCTCGACCGCGCTCGAGGCGTTGAGGCCGGATTTGGCCAGCGTCTCGAGCGCGTTGGCCGCCTCTGTTGCGGTGTAGCGCGTGTTGGTGCCGGCCTCGTCGGCCGCGCGGCGTAGGGATGCGAGCTCGGCACCCGTGGCGCCGGATGCGGCGGCTACGCGAGACATGGCCGACTCGAACTCGCGCGCGCTGCCCAGCGCGTCGCCGAACATGCGCACGCCAAAGTAGCCGGCAATGGCTGTCGCCACGGCCGCAGCTTTTGTTTTGAGCCCACCGAACACCGCCGAGGCCTCGTCTCTGGCGGTGATGATGATGCGGGTAACGGGGTTGCGAGCCATGGTCAGCGTGCACTCCGGCATTCAGCGTGCAGGCGTCTGCACTGGCCGGCGGCGTCGATGAGTTCGTGCGTCCAGATCACTGCGGCGATCTCGTCGTTACTGCCCAGATTGGGTAGTGGCGGGCAGGGTTGCGCGCAGGCCGTGGGGCGCATCGGGGGCGTTGGCAGCATCGATGGCGGCGTTGTAGTTGTGCAGGCGGCCAGCAGGCAGGCCGCAATCGGGGCGAGGCGTTTCGCGCAGGGCATCGAGCTGACCTTTCAGTCGGCGCTCACGAGCCGCAGCGGCGGCCTGTGCATGCTGTAGGGCGGCCGCGTGCCGGCGGTCGGATTCAAGCGCTGCGTCTGCACGTGCAGCGTCAGCAGCGGCGACCGCAGCCGCGGCAATGCGCGCGGCACAGTCATCGCGGCCAGCCGTGCGGCCGAGGTCGTAAACGCCCCAAGCTGCCACTGCGACAGCCACCAGAGCGGCAGGAAGACGATAAGCGGCGGGTAGCACATCAGGCCCCTCCCAGGTGGCCAAGGGCGATCTCGTAGAGGCTGACGCGGTCGCCATGGCCATTGAGACCGCCATTGATGCGGCGTGTGATCTGGTCGAGCCGGCCGGCGTCGGCGTGAGCGTTGAGCCCGTTGCGGGCCCAGAACCAGGCGGCAGAGCGCGCGGCGTGTTCGGGTTCGATGAGCAGCTCGGGGCGTAGGAGCAACGGCAGGCCGAGCGCCTCGCCGCAGTCGCGGTAGTTGGCGCGGCCGGTGATCTGGATGAGACCACGCCCGCGGTATCGCCAGCCGTCGCCGGACTCGGCCGGGCCGTTGCCCAGGCGATCGGCGTAGGTGAGGTTTGCGATCTGCACCGGACTGCCCGCGATGCTGCGCGCGAGCTCGTTGGGCTGGTAGCCGGTGCCGGCGGTATCGCGCACGTACGCGCCGTTGGGGCCGCGCACGGCATAGCGGCCAGGCCAAACCGCGGCCAGGCGCGGGGCGGTGTAGCCCAGGCGCTCTTCGAGAGTGGCAAACCGGCCGCTCTCGTGCGCCAGGTTGGCGAGCCACGCCGCGAGCTGACGAGGGGCGGTGATACCGTACTCGCGCGCCGCGCGGCTGAGCGGCGCGGCGTAGGTGGCGGCGTTGGCACGGCTGGCGCCCAGGCGCTCGAGCAGCGCAGGGGTGACGAGATCGGCCGGCGGCAGCATGACCGATTCCGGGGCGCTGGGCGGATGGTTTGCCGGCGACGGCGACGGCCGCAGCAGCCCGGTGATCCGGTTGATGAGCGCGGTGATCATAGACGCCTCTTGTCTGCGGCAACGAGTAGCGCGACGCCGGCGAGCGTGGCGGCGCTGTAGAGATCGGGCGCAGTGTGCCCGGCGAGTACTGCGGCAACGATCGCCGCGGCGGCACCGCCGAGCAGCACCCAGCCCAGGACGATGGGCAGGCGTGTGCAGCGGCTCATGCGGTTGAGGTGCGCGATGGACTGCCAGGCGATGACGCAGCCCGCCGCCACTTCGAGAACCACGAACAGGACAGCCGGCGTCATTGCAGCCCCCCCATGAATCGACCGATGCGGTCGAGCAGGATACTGAGCCCGCCCCACCCGAGCGCGAACGCCACGGGGTAACGCAATAGCTCAGGGCTGACACCAGCCGACTCGGGCGCGAGCGTGGCCGCGAACAGCGCCAGCGGCATCGCCGTCCAGGCTGCGAAAAGGGTGCCGATGAGCACTTGCAAGGCGCGCGCCCAGGGGCCGCCCTGGTCGGCCGTGCGCAGCGCCCACAGCGACCCCACGAACGCAGGGAAAATCAGCTCGGCGGGCAGGCCCGTGGCCAGGCCAGCAATCATGATGCTGCCGGCGGTGGCTGCTGCGGTGGTGGTGGATGCGGGCTCGGTCATGGCGCGGTACAGGTCGGCAGGCTCGAGCGCCCTGCGGTGCAAGGCGCTCTGGTCTGGCGATCGGGTTACTCGGCGACCGGGGCGTCGTCGAGATAGATGGCCGAGCCGTTGGGCGGGGTCAGCACCTCAAGCTCGAATTCCATGGTCACGTACTCGGCTTCTTCGGCGATCACCGGGAGCTCGCCGGCGGGCTTGAGCGTGACCAGCGGCATGTAGTAGTCGCGGTTGGTGCTGCCGGCGTTGTCCGAGACGACGCGGATTGCGCCCCGCAGCTCGGATGCGGCGCCGGTCTTGATGCGCTTCCAGGACTTGACGCCCTTGGTGTAGCTGACCTTGATGTTGCCCGCGACAATGTCGCCGCCGGCCAAGATCTGCAGACGACCCTTGACGAGGTCGACCGCGTAGTCATCGCCCGCGTCGTAAGTGGTGGTGCCGGCCTCGTTGGTCACGACCAGGGCCGAGATGTTGCGATGGCCTGCAGGGTTGGTGTCGCTACGGCCGAGCTGATAGTAGCGGCCGGGCACTACGGCCATGGTGACAGCGCTGACTGCATCGGCGGTCTGCGAGACGGTTTCGATCTGGCCCGAGAGATAACGCGCGAGGTTGTCGAAACTCACGTTGTCGCAGGTGAGGGATGCGGTGCGGTTGACCTGGACGACACGGCTGTCGTCTTTCTCGCGCAATCCTGTTTCGCTGGAAAAATGCTCGAGCTTCTCGGTTTCGATGCTGATCGCGAACGACGGGCAGTTGCCAAACGCCTCCTCGCCGGTGAGTTGATCCAGGGCGTTACGGGGGTCGAAGTACACACGCCCGCGCGGGATCTGGTACTCGTTGCTGGTGTGGATCAGAGCCATGACGATCTCCTGAAGTTACGGTTGCCCGTCGTAGCGGGCGGATGTCTTGAAAATGAGGCTGTATGCGATGAGGCCCTGGTCGGTGGTCTCGCGCTGCACTTGCTGGAGCTGCAGCCGCTGCCAGGCGCGACCGCCGTGCGTGCCGGGTGCCCAGTTGTGCAGGTGGGCGACGACAGCAGCGAAGGCGGCGTCGAGCTCGGCGAACGCGGTGGGGCTGTACTGGGCGATGAGGTGCACGCCCCAGGTGACGCCGACGGCGACCGCGGTGTTGCGAGCGTCGGTGATGTCGGCACCCTCGCATTGCACTTCGACGGCCGGCAGCGGGCGCCGGGTGGTCTCGGCGGCGCTGCTGCGCACCGACCAGCCGGCGAGGGCTGAGTCAGCTTGCAGGCGGGCGAGAAGCGGGGATTCGAGGGCGAACATCAGGCGGCGACCTCACGCAGACGGACAACGGCCTCGCGACCGTCGCCGATGCGGTAGGGGTCGTCGGCGACGCGGTACTGCTGGCCGCGGAGGGTGAGCACGTCTCCTACCTCAAGCGCGGCCGATTCGAGCAGGTAGCGCAGCTCGCAGTCGCCGGCGACGGAAGGCACCCCGAGCGGGTCGACGTCGGACAGCCGGAACAGGGCGTAGAACACTGCCCCGGCAGCCGGAGTGACCGGCTCGCCGAGGTCGGCGTAGGCCTGGCGCTTGAGTGCGGAAACGTCGAGCACGTTGATCAGGCCTCGGGGGGCTGGACGGCTTCGTCCGTCGCGACAGGCGCGGCGGATGCGGCGGGATCGGCCGCCGCGCCGATCGAGATCAGGTACGCAGCTTCGTCCTTGTCCTTGATCTCGATGGATTCGCCGGGCTGCACCACCCCTTTCGGGGTGTGCAGGGTGATGCGTGCGGTGAGCTTCATGGTCCAGTCTCCCGGTTAGCGGACGGTGACGCCCATGGAGGCATTGACGCGGTACGGCACGGTGAGCGGGGCCGACTGCATGAGCAGGTAGCGCACGGCGGGGTCATCGTTCACCCACGACTTGGCGAAGTACGGCACGGCCTGGAAGCCGGCCGCTTCGTCGCGGATGGCGCCGAAGGCGCGCGTGCCCTGCACTTCCTGCGAGGTGAGGATGACCGTGTAGGCGGGCAGGATGGGCTTCTCCTGGCCGTCGGCCGGGTCGACGTACCAGTCGGCATAGACGTAGATATCGAAGTCGCCGACGCTGCCCATGTAGCTGCCGCCCGCGCCGGTTTTGACCGGTTCGAGGGTGGCATTGCCGCGGAAGCGGTCGAGCTGCTTCTGCACGTCGGCATCGGCCGCGAAGAGCTTCCAGGCCTCGACGTCCATCACGACGGTGCGCGGACGGGCGCCGGACTTCTGGGTGACCAGTAGCGACCAGGCCTGCAGGTTGTCGAGCGGCTTGACGCCGGATTCGCCCCAGCGGGAGGTAGAGGTGAGCACGACGGTGAGCGCGACGTCGCGCTGGAAGTCGACCTCGACCGTGGGGTACTGGTCGCCGGTGACGATGACCTTGCCGGTGCGCATGGCCTGAGCAGCCATCAGCTCCATGCGGCGGGTGACCATGCCGATCTGGTCCTCGAGCTCGGTGGCGAGCATGGCGCGCAGGCGGTCGGCGGGCGCGAGGGCGCCGCCGATCTGCTCGCCCATGGCGCGCTTGAACGGCCGGTTGACGTCGAAGACGCGCTTGTCTTTGATGTACGCGGGCTTGAAGGTGGCGGTGTGGAAGCCGCGCGAGGCGACCACCTGCCCGGCCACGACCGGCGAGACGAACGGCGCCACGCGACGCTTGCCGGTGTCGATGTCGAAGTGGATTTCTTCCGACTGCTCGGTCTGGATGGTGGGGAAGAAGTTGTCGAGCAGGAAGGTCTGCGGGGTGAAGAGGCTGCCTACGGCAGCCGCGAGCACGTTGGTCGAGAACAGATCCATGGTGGTCAGGCTCCGAAGGTGTCGATGAGGTTGATGCCCTTGGCGCGCAGGCCTTCGCGCACGCTGGCGGCGGTGTGGGCGGCGCCGAAGGTGATGGCGGCGGACTGGAAGTCGCCGCGCACATAGATCAGGGCTTCGGTGTCGGCGGTGGTGGTGCCGACGTCGTGGGCGAGCACTGCGTCGGGCGTCTGACTGCCGTCAGTAGCGGCGGAGAGGCTGAGCACGTACTTGCCGCCGCTGGTGATCTTGCCCATCAGGGCCCCGCGCTTGAGGTTGGTCTGGCCGGAGGGAATGGTGACCTTGCGCGAGATGAGCAGGTCGGCATTGCCGGCGATGAGGTTGTCGGGCGCGTAGGCGTCCTTGGAGAACGAGGCATGCATGACGCGGGCTCCTTACTTGGGGCGGCGCGAGGCGAAGGCGACGATCTTCGCGGCCTCGGCTTCTGCGGTGGTTTCGGTCGGGTCGGCGGGGTCGGCACCGATGGCGGGGTTGGGGATGCCGCCCATGGCGCGCGACAGCGGGTCGGCAGCGGCCTGGGCGGCTTCCTTGGGCGCCGCTGCGAGCAGTTCGCCGGCTTGCTCGACGGTGAGGCCCATCGAAACGCACTTGTCGGCCATGGCGCGGCGGCCAGCGGCTTCGGCATGACCGTAGATTCCGGTGATGCGGGTGCGCTCGGCTTCCGCGCCGGCCTTGACGCCTGCGGCGTGGGCTTCGGCGCGGGTGCGATCGAGGTCGGCTTGGGTGAAGCCGGTGTTGGCGGTTTCGCCCCCCGCCGCGGGGTTCTCGGTGCCGTTCATAGAACGAACTCCTGTGTGGCGGGCAGCGATGCCCTGGTTTGAAAACTGGGTGCGAGTGCCGGCGACGTGCTGTTCGAGTTCGAGCAGGGTGTCGTTGAAGGGCTGCACGACGTCGGCAAAACCGATGTCGACCGCGAGCTGGCCTTCGAAGAGGCCGGCCTCGGTGGCGCGCACCGCCTCGGGCTTCATGCTGCGGGCGGCGGCGACGTGATCGACGAATAGGGCATACATGCGGTCGATGCTGGCTTGCAGCACTTGGCGCGCATCGGTGGAGAGCGGCTCGTGGCTGGAGAAGTCGTTCTTGCGCGCGCCGGCGTAGATGGCGGTGTAGCGGCGGCCGTCCTTGGCGTCGCGCTCGGACTGGTCCATATGCAGGGCGATGACACCGACCGAGCCGGTACCGGCGGTGCGGGTGACGCTGATGCGCTGCGCGGCGGCGGCAATGGCGTAGCCGGCGGAGAAGGCCATTTCATTGACGGCCGCCCAGACCGGCTTGGCGGCGTTGCGCAGAAGGTCGGCAAGGTCGAACAGACCGGCGCCCTCGCCGCCGGGGCTATCGAGCTCGAGCAGGACGCCGCGTACATCGCGGTCGGCCTGTGCGTGGCGGTAGAGGCGCTCGATGCGGTTGTAGCCAGTGAGGCCGGACAGGGCGTCCAGACCGCCGGCGCGCTGCACGAGCGAGCCCATGACCGGGATGATGGCGACCTGACCTTCGGTGACGATGTAGGGCTTGTCGGCGTAGCGCGGGGATGCGTAGGCGACGGCTTCGGGCGATGGGCGCTCGATGTCCGCCGTGTCCTGGAGCAGGACGTCGGCGCCAAGCTTGGCGGCGAACACGCGCTCGATGACCTCTGCTTTGTCCGGGTGGATCAGCAGCGGGGTGTTGTAGAGGCGACCGGCGAGGTAGGCAAGGTTTCGCATAGCCCGCATGGTGCGGGCGGGGGTGTACCGTGTTTCAGGAAAAGACGGTACACCGGGCAAACACGGTCAGCTCAGCGCGATGAACTGCTTCAACGTGAGAGCGGACAGACGCGCGGCAACGGCATTGGCCACCTCCTCGGCGGTGGGCGCGGGGGTGCCGCTGGTGCTGACTCCAAAGGCGTCTGCCGGCCGGTTCAATACCACTTGCGTGCCTTCGGTCACAGCCACCGGCTGGCCCCCTGCTCCACCCATCAGCGTGCCACCGTCGACCGTGCGCTGACCCGAGCCCAAGAACTCAACCTGCCACGGTGAATTCAACCGCACGACGAGGCCGGAAATGCGCCCCCCACCCAGGTCGAACCGGCCCGCCCCGGCAGCGATCGGTGCGTACATCACCCCGGTCTCGCTGTCCTGGGCGTCCTTGATCGCGGCGTAGAGCGCGCCCACATCGAGCGCCGTCTGGTCGGACGACACTCGAATGCGGGAGGCGGGAAAATCGACCGTGATGGTCATGGTCGACCCTTAAACGTCTGCGGTCCGAACAGAGTTCACCGAGCCGCCGGCCTCCGTCACCGAGAACACCGACTCGAACGGCACGATAGCGCTCACGTCGTTGCCATTGCGAACCCGTGCACGCATGTTGAAAGTGCTCACGTAGTTGAACGGCGCGGACGACTCGGACGCAGATGCCGCCACCTTGTCGATATATGTGAAGAAGGCCGGTGCGGTGCTGTAGCCACCTGTCGGGATCGCGGGCGACAGGCCGGTTAGCGTGCTGCCCGACTTGCCGGTGTAGCTGTGCTTGTTGCCGTTGATACGGATCGTGCCCGTGGCGGGCTGGCTGGCGTCCGGGGCGGGCGATAGCGTCACAGTCGTGGCGGCGGCGGAGCCGGTCGCGGAGTGCGTGAAATCGAAGCTGCCCGCGCCGTCGTCCTTGGCCGCGATCACGTAGTCTCCGACCACGAGGTTGCCCACGGTCACGCCGATGGTCGTCGGCGGAGTCACGGTCGTGCCGTCGTGCGAGATCAACTGGTAGTTCTTCGAGTCGGCTGGCAGCACGCCAGCGAGCCACCAACCCTGTGCGACGAAGAGCTTACCGCCCGCGAAGGTGCCGAACGGCGCCGCTTGGTTCTCAGGGTAGGCACTGAGCAGCTTGCGGTAGCGCCAGCCAGGTTCACCGTTGATCGTCGCCGCCGAGGACTCGGACGTAGCCCACTGGAGCGCCTGATAGGCTTCAGCCACTGTGATGCCGTTCGCCAGCGTGATCGTGCCGCGATATTCCTTGGTGACACCGCCTAGCGTCTGGTTGGTTGTGCCGACGGTGATAGTGATGTCTGCGAACTTGGCTTGGGCCTGAGCCGAAGACAGTGTGATGTTCGGGTCGGTCGAGACAGAAAGCGCAGCCTGTTGCTCCGAGCCTGGACCGAGGTCCGCGTCGAAGTGCGAGTACGTACGACCGAACTCGCGGGCGAACACCGTTGCGTAGCCTGCGGGCTGGGCGGTGCCGGCCACCGTGTTACCGGCGATCAGCGTGCCTGCGGCTCTTGCTTTGACAAGCGTCTGAATCGGACCAGCAGGCCACCACTTCGTGCCACCGTTGATCTTGGCGTTGTTCTGGACGATGTAGATCGAGGCGTCACCCGGCACCGTACCGATGGTCTTCAGGCCGGTGTAGAGCACCTGCCCATTCTGCTGCTCAATGGAGCCGAACTTGAAGCGGCGGCTGGTCGTGTCATCGACGTTGATGCCGTTGAGCAGCGTGACCGCCATCGGACGCAGGGCGTTTCGCTTACCCGCCAGCTCCGAAGGGTTTGCGCCTAGGATCGAGACCTGATCGTCACTGGTTGGCGCAGGGTTGTCCGCAAGGTCTTGCAACCAAGCGTGCAGTTCAAGTGCTGTATAGACGGTGCTGCCAGCGATGGAACGAAGGTCGCCGTTAAGGGCAACCGAGAAATCAGATGCAGTGATTGCCATGTATGGCTCCTTTATTCATCGGGTTCTTGGAAAACGAAAACAGTCACAACCCCGGACTGCGCTGTGGCTTGAGACTCGAAAGGCCGGAAGTACGGCTCTTCGCTGGCCTTGCGCACCTTGATGCGCAAACTGTTGAGTGGGCTGCCAGCCGCGTAAAGCTGGAGAGGAATACTCACAACTGACTGAGTTGCGATGCCGTCCGCGAGCGCCACGCCGGACTGGTCAGCCTCGACTCGGAATCTGGAACCAGGAACGATGTTCTCGAGACGCAGGGTGTAGGTGCCGGCAGGGTCTTCCGGCAGCGTCTGTCTAGAAAGAAGCGCACCGCCAGCGTTCGTGGATACGCGCCCGCGATACTGCGGGTAGTGCGTGATTCCAGGCACGCAACCAGGCCCGCCAGAAAAGACGCCAAGCATTAGGCAGCCCCCATCGACGGCGACGGATCGAAGAAATAGAACTGCGCGGCGTTCGAAGAGGGCTGACACACGCTCACTACGAACGTGACCTCGGTGCCGGCCTTGACCGGGGCCGAAGTGCTTGCCGAGATTCGATGCTTGTTGTAGGTCAGCGCACCGAAGAACGGCGAACCACTCACGTCTTCTGGATACCAAGAGACGCCAGATGCCGCAATTGCGCCTCCGAAGGTGCTTTCGGTGCGATGAGCACCAGTGGAATCGACGTACAGGCACTCAACCCAGATCGTGCTCCCGGTCGGGGCCGGAAGGGTCTTGTCAGCCAGGAACTCCAGCGCGTACTGAATGGGCGTATCACCCAGCGTATTGACCTTGACGATAGGCGGGAGTCTGAATGCGCTAGTCCGACTGAGCAAAGACGACACGCTGGTGGTATTTGCCCGGAGCGAAGTCTTAGTCACGCCATCGATCAGAAGCGCGTTCAGGACCGGCTGGTTCGAATTCGGATCCCAGGATGCTTGGCCCAGGTTGTCCTCGTAGAAGAAGTAACCCTTCTGAGCGCTATTGACGACCTGATTGACCCAAACGAATTCTTCAGAGGCCAGAAGATCACGTCCCATCGCCGATGCGCCCAACTTGGTGATGTTGCCAAGCTCGGAGTTGAGGATGTAGAAAAGCGTCCTTCCGTTGGGCGAAAACAGAGTCGAGCCCGACACAAAGCCGGTGAATTTCGTACCGATGATCTCGACAATGTTCGCCTGGCCGGAGGTCATTTCAATGACTACGTCTGCCGGCGCCACAGCGAGCTTCATGTCGATGTGGCACCCGATAAAGCGAACCTTGCCGCGATAGTTCGCTTGGCGGAACTGGATGGTTCGGTTGCGAGCGAGCCCGACGAAGCAATCTTCAAAGACGGCGCATTTGCTCGCAGGCAACGTGACGCCCGCCTGCATCAAGCGAAGTGCGCCGTTGTTGGTCGCGGTGCCCGCATCCTCGATATGCAAGTTCTTGAACAGCGCCGGAGTTGGCAGCCATCGCAGACTGCACATATAGTTGGAGGGACTATTGCTGTTACCAATCCAACGCCAGTTGCGAGTGCCGTTCGCGTACTTCGCGCCCGAAAAGATCACTTGCGAATTCTGATGGATTGCGTGAACGAGGTTAAATGCAGTCGTCAGACCGCCGCCATAGTTGAACTCGAACACAAGGTTCTGACCCGCATCGGCAGTCCATACAGTGCCGTCATCGACGCGAAACTCGACGGGGTTCTGCGGAGTCCCGCATTGGTACATCGTGTGGAACTCTCGACTGGTCGATTCGGTGAATGCGACGAGCTTTCCAGCCCGGATATGCACCACGTCACCATCTGCGACGGTGCCACCGATAGGGCGAGAAGAACCGATCACACCGTAGGCTGTCGGTATGATGGAGCTCGCAACGCCGAGTGCCGTCTCGAGGTTCCAGACCCAGCCCCAGCACCCGCCAACGCCACCGGAAAATTGGTGACTTGCCGCGTTCGAGGTCACGTTGTTGAACGTGGTGGCGATCAGGCAAAGCGGGTTCGTTGCGTGGTTGAGCGAGGTCGCGCCCACGCGCATCATGATCTGACACGTACCTGACGGAGCACCGCCCGAGGGGCCGCGAGCGAAGACCATGTTGCGCAACTGAGGCACGCCTGCAGACACGCCTGTTGCAACCGTAGTTGTCGTTGCGTTGATGTTCGTCGCCAGGGCGTTGGCTGCAGCATCTGCGCTTGCAGCATTGAGCACGCCAGAAGTGCTGATCGTGACGCCGCACACCGAGATTGTGCCGCTCGTCGGGGTGGCACTGAACGAGATCAATGCGGTGCCTGCAGTGGTCGATACGCTCGGAGAGGTGCCGTCGCCATCCTGGGGCACACCCCAGACGGGGTTGTTCAGACCCAGACGGTTCGACGCCCCGTAGGCGCCATGATCACAGTATCTGTCAGCCATTCAGCACTCGCTCGGTAGTTCCGGTATCGATCACATTCATTGCCTCGAACGCCCGCAGGCCCAGCTCAAGGCGAGGGTCGTCGAGGTCAATCGAGTAGGTGTCGGGGTCGGGCGTTGCCAACTCAACGACCTTCACCCACGCCTCTGCCTGAACGCTGGACTTGGCAGCAGTCAGAATTGCCGGGAAGGCGTCGCCAAGCAGCGCAACGAATTCGAGCTTGGTCAGACGACGGCGACCACCAAAGACGCGCGTGTCCGCCTCGGGCGAAACCTCTTGCGGCTCTTCGACGTGATCGCACTCCTCAAAGCTCATTCCCGACCACTCGACAGGAGTCTCGGACTGGTACTGATAGACGAGCGCACCGTCAGATTTGCGAACTACGCGATAGGTCTTCATGCCACACCCTCGTAACGTTCAATTGACTTGTCACAGTGGCCCGGATCAAAGATGTGCAGCAGTCGGCAGATCAGCCTGCAACCCACGCACGCCCCCGACTCCTCGTTCTTGCCGAGCACACTGGAGATCGTCTCGTCGAGATGGCCGAAGCGCGCCACCGTGGGGCACAAGATCAGGTTCAGAATCGGGGGCAACAGCACGTTGGCGAATTGATCCAGGGCGATGAGGAGGTTCCAGAGGTAGGCGGTCACTATGGTTACAGGTAGGTCAGCGAAGCACGGTCCGTCCAGACGTGTGCAAACTCGGCGACACCATCTGCCCAGGTCTCGGTGACGTCGCCATCTGCGCCGAACTGGATGCGCTTGATGCGCCAGACGGGGGCTGCCTCGTCGGCACCGGGGGCGGCCTCGCCGCGGTAGATCAGCGTGTCGCCGACGAAGTCAACGCGGCGCGCCATGTTGGTTTCACCCATTTCGAGGGCCCCTTCGATCATGCTGATGAAGGCGGTCCAGGGGAGTTGCACCCACTGGCCAGCCTGGAGGACGGCAAGACCGGCGGGCTCCACGTGCGCGCCACCGGGCAGTAGCCGGGCCAGGTCGCCGCCACCGGATCCCCCACCGCCGCCCGCCGGGCCGACCGGGCCCCGGGGACCGCGCAGGTCCGTCCAGTCTCCCCAGGTGCCGGGGGATTGCTCGAAGCGCAGCTTGGAGCCGCGCCATTCGTGGCGCGGCGTGGGGCCGACATCGCCTGCCCGCCCGGCGGGGCCCGCCGGACCGACTGGGCCCGGTTCGCCTTGCGGGCCTCGATCGCCTTTCTCTCCAGGGGGGCCTGCCGGGCCGGGCGGGCCCTGTGGCCCCTTCTCGCCTCTCGGCCCCATCGGGCCGGGCTCGCCCTTTTCGCCGCGGGGGCCCGGATGCCCTGGTGCGCCGCGAGGGCCTTCGGCACCGCGCTCGCCTGCGGGTCCGGGCGCACCCGGCTCGCCGCGCTCCAGCTGCCGTGCGAGGAGGTCCGCGAGCTTGCGTTCCGCCGCCGCGACCCGCTCGGCCACGACGGCGAGCAAGGCCTTACTGCGCAGCAGACTCACGAGTGCCCCCCGAGAAGATCGAGCACCCGGCTGTCGAGGGCCCGCTCTGCGCGCTGGCGTTGATCTTCGGAATCGTCGTCGCGTGCGTCATCCGCGTCGTCTTCGCCTTGATCTTCGTCGTCCGCTGCGCTGCCGGGCGCCGCATCCGGCGCCGCTGTGGCTTGGTCGAGCCCCAGTTCGTCGAGCTTGGCCTTCTCGCGCGCACGCTGCTCGGCGACTTCCTCCCAGTCGGCGCCCTGCTCTGCGCATTCATCCTCGAGGGTGGTGATACCGATGCGCAGGCGGGTCTCGGAGGCGTTGGCCTCCTTGACCGGGTCGATCCAGCCGCGGCCGGGGCCGATCCAGCGCGCGCGGCTCCATGCGGCGCGGCGCGCGTAGAAGTTCGGCGCGTCGACGTGGCCCTTGCTGATGGCTTCTTCCAGCCACAGTTCATAGACCGGCCGCGCCCAGTGGGCAGCCAGCCAGGCGCGGCGGCTCTTGAAGTAGCGCCAGGCTTCGAGCAGCGCGGCACGGGCGCTGGAGTAGTTGGTCTGAGAGAAGTCCTTGAGCAGCAGTTCGTAGGGGATGTTGAGGCCGGCGGCGATGTGCCGCATGACCGCCATGGTGAAGGCGGGGAAGGCTGCGGCCGGGCGCGCGGGGGCGACGGCGTTGAGCCGCTCGCCGGGCAGCAGCGGGATGATCATGCCTTCCTTGGGCTTGACCTCGCCCCGGGCGGCCAGGAGGCTGGCGAACTCGCTGTCGCCGCTGAAGAGCGTGGCGAGGGCCTCGGAATCCATCGGCGTTTCTGCGACCAGGGCGACCATGGCGTTGACGACGGCTGCCTTGAGTTCGGCGCTCTGGTAGTCGCCCAGCACCTTGAACTGGCGCATCACGGCAGCGAGCGCGGGGACGCCGCGTGTTTGCCCGGGGCGGGTGATCGGGGCGCAGTAGATGATGCGCGCGCGGCCCCACTCGGTGCGGGCGGGAATGCGCCGCCATTCGCCGGCGGCGCTGCGTAGGCTGAAGCCTTCGAAGGGGTGCGTGCTGCGCAGCCAGTAGGCTTGGGGGCGACCGTAGCGATCGGCCTCGATGCCGCCGCGCAGGCCGTCGCGGTCGGGGGCGTGGTTGGGGTTGCAGAGGCGATCGGGGTCGAGGATCTGCAGGCGCAGCGCATAAGGCTCGCCGGGTTCGGGCAGCCACAGCGGCAAGGCCAGCGCGGCGCCGGACTGGAAGACGCTGCGCGCGACCAGGGCGGTCTGGTCGGCGAAAGTCATGCGGCCGGTAGTGTCGCAGGCGGTGGTGTCTGCCCACATGCGCCAGTAGGCTTCGACGTTGTTGGCCCAGGCCTCGGCCGCGTCGCGGTCGATGCCGAGGGCGCGCCAGTCGGGCGCAGCGTTGAGGCGCAAGCCGGTTCCGACGACGTTGTCGACGATGGTCTGCTCGGCGCCGGCGGCGATCCCCGAGTTGCGCACGAGGTCGCGTGAGCGCGCGACGATGGTGCCGAGCTCGGGCAGCAGCTCGGCGTCGGCGCTGGCGATGGCCGGCTGCCAGGATTTGAGGTCGGGGTTGGTGTGGCTGGCGGCGGTATAGGCGCTGGCCGCGGTGCGTGGGCGCAAGTGCGGCTTCGATCGGGGGAGTGCCGTCATAGCACCACCACGAGGCCGCGGCGCCGGCTTCCGCCACCACCGGCCGCGGCGATGCGGGATTGCAGGGTGGCGACGGTGCGCTCGAGCTCTTCCACCTTGGGGGTGGCGTACTCGCGGCGGACGTCGTCGATCTGGACCGCGCGCACCATGCGCCCCTCGCGCAAACGGGCAAGGGCGTCTTGGGCGGCAGCAAGCTGGGCTTGGAGTTCGGCTAGGGTTTCCATGGCCAGCGTATCGTGCTGGCGGGGGTGTACCGTCTTTCAGGAAAAGACGGTACACCTTGGCGGTCATCGCGCTGCTGGCCCTTCTGCAGACGTTTGCAGGACGCGCATCACGTGGCTGGGGCTGATGTTGTGCTTTTTGGCCAGCGCCCGGATGCTGAGCCCCGCGGCGCGCTCCGCGCGGATGGCGGCGTCACGGCCGGCACGCTGGCTGTCGCGCCCGTCCTTGGGAAGGTAGAACTGCTCGCCGCCGATGCGCGCGCGGATGCGCCGGATGATCTCGACCTCCTGGTCGCGGAGCATTTCCATCACCGTTTCGCGCACGGCATCGATGATGGCCTCTTCGTGGTCGTTGATCTCTACAGCCATGATGACGATTCCGGTGTGGGGTTGGCCGCGGCCTGGCGGCGGGCGAGGAGCGCGGCCATGGGGGTAGGGCTGGGCGTAGTCGGTGCTCGAGGCAACTCAGTGCGTGTTTGCGGAGCGGGCGGGTGTGCCTGTGCAGGCGCGGGCGCGCTGAACAGGTCGGGCGCGAGGGCATCCCGCCACTTTTGCCAAGTGCTGGCGGGCGTGGTGTGATAGCCCATGGCCTGAGCTAGGAACAGCACGATAACGGTGCAGTCGAGCACCTCGTTGCGGTGCCCGCTGGGGCATACCCAGCGGTCTGCCCAGCCGTGGGCCATACGCACCTTGATGCGGTGCTCGGCGGTGAGCTGGTCGAACCATTCGGGCGGCAGGTGGCGGTTGAGGTGGATATAGCCGGGGCCGGGCTGCTTGACCTTATCGAGCCGGCCATGGAGCAGATCCTTGGCGGTGTCGACGCAGATGCGCCAGAGCTTGATACCGCGCTTGAGCGTCTTGCCGAAGGCGTTCACATCCACCCAGCTGGGCTTCATCTTGATCGGGGCGCCAAGCGCCTGGTCGCCCTTCGTGGCGAAGACCTTGCGGGCGTTCATGGCGCGGCAGTAGGTGTAGGCTTGGTGCGTCCAGTTGGTGCCGCCGGTGTCGATGCCGACGGCGTCGATGGGCATGGTGTGGCCGTTGATGTGGCGGTAGGTGGCTTCGATGACGGGGTTGAGCTTTTCGAACCATTCCTGCTGCTGAGCAGGGTTGCCGTAGATGACGCGGTAGTCGATAGGCCACATCTCCTCGCCCTCGCCGATGGCCCAGGCGACGGCTTCCCAGCGGTCTTGCTGGGTGTCGATGCCGAGCAGGATCTTGCAGGCGCCTTGGGGCACGAGCTGCAGGGGGATGTCGATGTCCGTGAGGGCACGAGCACGCAGCAGGCTGGCGTCGGTGTGGTCGTATTCTTCTTCCCAGACGTCGGCGAGGGTCTCGTTCTTGAAGCCCTGCATGGGACCGCTGTCGCCGAGCTTCTGTGCTTTGCGGGCCTCGAGAAACTCGCGGGCGATATCGGACCAGGCGCGCTGCGGGCTGTAGGCCGTCCAGACGTTAACGAAGGCGACGTGGCGCGGGGGCTTGCGCGGGGTGCCGTGGCTGTCGGTCCAGACCTTGGCGGTGTGGTCGTAGAGGTAATCGCCGCAGCGGCTGACCCAGCGGCCAGCTTCCCAGATGGAGAGGTAGTCGGCCTGGGTGATGGACTCGTTGCAGTGCGGGCAGACGTGGCGGACGGTGGCGGGGTCGCCGTTGTCCCACTTGAAGCCATGGCGGACCTCTGACCCGCCCCACATCAGAGGGTGATCGAGCTCGCAATGCGGGCAGTCGATGCGGAACTCCATGATGGCCTCGGCGGCCTGCACGCGGCGGCGGACGTGGCTGGTGAGCTTGTGGCGTGGCGTGGTGCCGAGGATGAGCTTGGGGAACGGCGCGCCTTCTAGCCGGCCCTTGGCGCCGGTGACGGGGTCGATGGTCTTCTCGACGACCTGATCCATGGCGTCGACTTCGTCGAGAATGGCCACGGCGATGGTGATGCGCCGAAAGCTGCGGGCGGCCTTGGCGCCAAGGTAGTGCTGCACGCTGCCACGAAAACGTTTGAACTTCATGGTGTCGTCGTCGCGGCCGAGACGGCGGACGGGATCGAGCGCGCGACAGATATCGAAACACGGCGAGATCTCGGACTTGACGAAGCTGTCACGGTCGTCGTCGGTGGGTTGCCAGATGGCGAGCTTGCGGCGGCGGTGAGATGCGTTGTATTCGGCGAAGCCGACCACGGTCTTGGTGTAGCCCACCCTCTTGGCCTTCTCGACGTCGACCTCCTCGATGTCGTCGTTGGAGAAGGCATCCATCCAACCGATCTGGAACGGCCACGGCACGAACAGACCGCGCTGGTGGCTCGACTCTTCGTCCAGATCGAAGTGCTCCGCGGCCCAGACGCTGTAGGGAACGGGCGGGTCGGCCTTGAGGGGGCGCAGGCCCGCTTCAATCGCGCGCTTCAGGGCCTCGACGGTTTCGGTGGGCAGTCGTGCGGTCATGGGTCAGTCGGCCTCCGTTGAGGCGTCGGGCGAGTCGTCTTCCTGGATGTCGAACGGGTCCAGGGCGTCGGCGATCAGCGAGGCCGTCTTGCGGACCATCTCGTTGCGTGCTCGAGCGATTTCGCTCATGACCAGATCGCGCACGGGTTGCGGCAGGCCGGGGCAGACGCGGTTGATGCCGGCGGGGATCTGGTCGAAGTGATCCACGGCAGACTGGGCTGCGTTGGAGAGCACGTCGGTGAGGACGTCGATGGGGGCGTAGGTGCCGCGCGCGACGGCGTTCTTGATGTCCTGCCCTTCGCGTTGCGACCGAGCGAGCAAGGCGCGCTCGGTCGGCAGGTCGATCGAGCCGTCGGCTGCAGCCCGGCCAGCCGCCTCTTCCCGAAGCTTGCGCAGGTAGCGGATGCGGATCTCCGCCAAGGGAACTTGCTTGTGGTCGAGGCCGAACTCGGTCAGCAGTTCGCGCAGACGTCTGTCGCTGATATCCAGGTGCGCGGCGATCTCTGCCTGCGTGGGGGCGCGCTCGATCCGCCCGGCCTCGTCGCGCAGATGGCGTACATACGCGTGCACCAACGGGGCCAGGTTGTAGGCGTTCTTGTCGACACGCGGGATAACGCCCCGATCCACGAGCCGGCTCAGCTCGCCCGGCGTGAGATCCAGCAGCCGGGCGGCGGTGTCGTGGTTGAGATGGCCTGACATGGCGGATTAGCGCTCGCTCTTTGCGGCGGCACGGTCAAGTTTTTCGGCAGCTTTCGCGGCAGCCTTGGCAGCGGCCTCGGCGATCACTGCCCGCCGCTTCGCGTCGCGGTCCAGGCGCTCAATCTCCGCAATCAGCAGCGCAGCTGCTTTCACCAGGTTGCGCCGCGGCGCGCCAGGCTTCCACCATGCGGCCGGAAACGGCCATTGCGACGAGCAGCCATCGTCCTGCTGCGGGGCGCAGCCATGCAGCGCGTAGCAGGCCGCCGCACGGGGCAGTTCGCCCGCCTGATACCTGTCGTCGTGCGCAGGTGCCCAGCCCTCGACCGCAATCTGACGCTCGCGCTCGTTGATCACATCCTCGATTGCCTCTACGCCACGGCGGCGCTTGATGGCAGGCGAGGCGGGCGGAGCCTTCTCCGTATCCGAGGCCTGCTCCGTCGGCGCCTCGCCGAGATCCGCCAACGATGCGAGGGCGTCCGCGCCGATGCCGAGCGTATCGAGGTCGAAGCCGTCATCCTTCAACAGGGCCAGTTGCTGCGCCAGGACGGCTTCGTCCCACTCGCCGTTACGGCCGATCTGGTTGTCGGCGATGATGTACGCGCGCTTCTGTGCCTCGCTCAGCCCTGCACGGCGCAGGCAGGGCACCGTCTTCATGCCGGCGCGGATCGCCGCCAATCGGCGCCCATGACCCGCCAGCACCACGTTGCTCTCGTCGATGACGATCACTCCGTTGAAGCCGAATTGCTCGAAGCTAGCCACGAGCTGGGTGATCTGCCCGTCGCCGTGCTTCATGCTGTTATCCGGATGCGGCGTCAGCGCCTCCGGGTCGATGTGCTCGATGATGTCGTGTTGAGTGCTCAAAACCGGAACCCCCTTAGGAAGGTTGATAAACAGTGGAAGAACGGGGTTCGAATTACCCTTGCTGGTGGTCATCTGGAAGGACCCGCGGCGCCGGACAGCCGGTCGAGCTCGAACTGCAGCGCGGCATCGAGGCGTGGCTTGAACTCACGATCGACCGTGCGCTGCGCGACTCCGTAGAAGTCGAAGCGGGGCTTGTAGTTGGCGCGGGTCACGAAGATCAGAATCGGCTCGATGGCGGAGCCGAAGCCGAAAGCAGTGCGGCGATACACGCCCGGCTGCAGGTTCTGAGGGCGCCCGTTCTTCCATGACCCGCGCCCCACCCGGCTGCCGGGCTGCGCGACGAAATACTCGAACCCTCGCCGGGTGCGCGTCCCTCTGCGACGCTTCTCCCTGCCCCTTTCGCCCATGTTCTGCATGCTGCCCGCAACCATCTCAGCGGCATCGAACCACGACAGGATCTGCCTGATTTGCCCAACGCTGATGTTCCCGAACGCATCCAGCGACGCTTTCTCACCAGGGACAATGAACCAGCCCGCAGGAAGCACGCCCACCCGCCGCAGCGCAGTCTCAAATGCCTTGCTCTTTCGGCTGCCGCCTTCAATCTGAGTCTGCAGGTAGTTGTCCGCCCGATACCAGTAGCCGTCCTTGATCTCGACGCGAGCCTGCAGCGCGGCCTTGTCCAGCCGCACCTGGAAGCTGTTGAGGGTCCAGCGGGTGGGGCGATCGAACACGCGCCCCATCTCGCGAACCTCGGCATTTTTCACCTCTCGGGCCGTGTGCAGCAGCGCGCGCTGGGTGGCGATCTCGACCGCATGGGGCGCAGCCCTTGCCACGCGACCGATCACCTGGTCAATGTCTGACTTCACGCTGAGCCTCGCCACCATCACCGTTTCCCCTTCCCAGCCAGTTCGCGCGCCTCGCGTTCCTGGCGGGCCTGAGCGCGCATACGCGCCACGCTGCCGCGAACGATCAGATCCCATGCCGCGATCGCATGCGAGAGGTCTGCAAGCCAAGCAGCCCAGCTCAGGATCATGTCGGGGTCGCCCTTCTCCACCGCGGCCTTGATCGCGGCGCCGATCTCCTTCTCGTCGGCCTCGCTCCAGTCGCCGCGCACCTTGCGCACCTCCGCCACCCGGACGAAGTCGCTGCGCATCTTGTCGATCACCGTTTTCATCGTTTCCACGGCACTGCCTCCTCGCGTTTCCCAGCCTTGATTCCCAACCTTCCCAACCTCAGGACAGAGGGTGGGAAGCCAGAAGCCTTACCAACACTGCCTGTTCCCAACCTTCCCAACCTTCCCAACCTTTTTTTGTCCGGTGCACACGCGTGCACGCGCGGGGGCGTGCGTGTGCCCCCGCGCCCTCGTACACGCGCGGGCGCGCACACGTGAGGGACGAGGCTGGGAAGGCTGGGAAGGTTGGGAACCCTCAGCAACGACGCGGGCTGCAGCTTCCCAACCTCTGCGCAGAGGCTGGGAAGGTTGGGAGCGGAGGGTGGGAACGCAGCCACAGAGCGATCAGAACGGCGCACGGCTGCCCCCTTCGCTCGACGGCGGTGAAACCCGCACCGGCACTGCGCTGGCACGAATATCGCTTACACCCTTATTAATACTCGGCGGCGTGTAAAGACGACGGCGACCCGGGTCAGCGGCAAGCCGATCTTCCTTACGCCCGCAGCCGAGCTTGCGGAGGGTGATGCCGATGCGTGTCACCACCGCAGGGGTGAGCTTGTCCGGCGTGAGATTGAGCGGGCCTGCAGCCACGTCCGCCATGCTGAACGGGCCGGGCTGCTTATTGACCCAGTCGTACAGGTAGTCCTCGAACGGCTCGGGCATGCCCCGCTTGGCCTGCTCAGGGTTGAACAGCGCGCGCTGCTCGTCGTGCGTGGGCCAGCAGCGTTCGCCGCTGCGGTAGTCGTGCAGCGCCTCGGCAAACAGCAGCTCGCGCACGGCCAGCAGACCGTCGAGGTCGAAATCGCCCGCGCACATCACCGGCCAGAATCGGCGTGCCCCGGTCGCGTCCTTGAGGTATTCCTCCTCGTTGGTCGTCCCGATGAACACCGACTGGCGCGGCACCTTGATGATGCGTTTGCCATACGGGGGGCGATACTCGTCATCCTGCCGGCTGAGGAACGACTTTTGCTTGCGCTCCTCCGCCTTCATCAACGAGCCCAGCTCCGCGATCTCATAGACCCAGTGGCCCGGCAGCGCCATCAACGAGTCTTTGTTGCTCAGATCGAGGTCGGTATCGGCAAACCAGTGCCAGGACAGGATGCGCGCGGCAGTCGATTTACCCCTCCCCTGCTCGCCTTCCAGCACCAGGCAGTAGTCGAACTTGCAGCCGGGCTCCATCACGCGCTTGATCATGCCGCGAAGAAAGAACTGCCCGACCAACGCTACATACTCGCTGTGCTCCACGCCCAGGAAGTCGCTCAGCCAGTGCGCGTTGCGGCGCACGCCGTCCCACGGCGGCAGCGCCTCGAGTGCCTCGCGAACGGGGTGGAAGCGGTGTCTGCGTGCCAGCACCTCCACCGCCTGCGCTACGGTACTCGCGCTGAACTCCACCCCCCACTTGCGTTGAAGCCAAATGGCCGTGGTGATGTCGAGCAGATCCGTCCATTCCCCAGCGTCCGGTCCGTTGCGCTCGCATGGAATCGGGCGGCGAAACTCTGTCTTCTCAGCGAACTCGTTGTAGCCGATCGCGCCGCGCCACTCGCGCATGCACGACAGGATCAGCTCCGCATTAGCGAGACACGGGCTGATGTCGCCCTTCTTCTCGAGCAGATCGCGTTCCCACTCGTCGGGCGGCTCGTCGTCACCGGGGGGAGCACCGGGCGCACCTTGACCGGCCCCCGCGGGAGCTGCCGTCGCGGTGGGGGCGAAGTCGAAGTGCGCCGCATCGTCATCCGGGACAGGCGGGCGGGGATCGGCCGGCGGTTCCGTCGGCGGGGGCGCAGGTGAGGGTGAGGGTGAGGGTGAGGGAGGTGTTGCCTTGTGCGCACGCGGCTTTCTTGCCCGCGCCTTGGCCCAGGGCGACACCCACCCCGCCGCTTCGGCGCGCGCGAACACCGTTCCCATCGAAATGTTCGTGGGCTTGAAGCCCGCCCAGCGCTTGGCGGTATCGTCCGGCCCGGCGTACTTGGGGCTGCGCGACGACCACGCGTCCCACACCATGTAGCCCGGTGCGCCCAGTTCCACGAGCGCCATGCCGGTTTCGATCCACTCCGCGTACTCGTCGGGCGACAGAAACGCCAGCGCATCTTCGGCCAGCGCCACCGTCTCCGCCCGGCTGCGCTGGCGCCCGCCTCCGATATCCACCGCCGTTGCGGGTGGCGCGGCCGGCACCGCCACAGGCGCGGCGGCGGCCGGCTTACCCTTCACCGTGACGTACAGCCGGCGCAAGGTCACCTGCGAGATCTCGCGCACCTCGTCAGGGCCCCCGCACCAGGCGCGGCCGGTGAAGGTGAAATACTGCCGCCCGGTGAAGACCTCGATCCCCACCTTGTTGTTCTTGAAGGTGCTCACCTCGCCATCGGCCGGCGCGGCGCAGATGATGTGCACCCCGGTGCCCGAGGGCGAGTACTCAGTGTAGCTGTCGCAGGCCAGGATGATCGACAGGCAGCGGTCCGCCACCTCGCCCGACTCGGCATCGATCATCCCGTCCAGGTCGATGCCCAGCAGGCCATCGCCGGGCAGGAAGGCAAACCCAACCCCGTCGAAATCGCCCCGCCCGGCCGCTGACACGGCCGCGGCGAATGGCACCAGGTGCGAGCGGTCGCGCTCGCTCCCCTGCTCTTTCCACCGCCGGCCACCGTCCGCGTAGTAAGGCATCTTGCGCGGCTTCTTCTCCGGCGTCTCGCCCGGCTCATAACGCCACAGCAACCACTGTGCGCGATCAGCAAGCCCGGCCGGCGCAGCGCCGGGCAGCGGATTGCGCGCGCGGAACTCGGCCCTGTAGGCGGGCAAGTCACCCCAGGGAGGTGGCAGGTCGGTTACACCCTGCATAACGCCTCAGCGCACCGCAGAGATCGGGTGGACAACGTCGTCACCAGGCTTAACCTGGCTTTCGACCTCCTTCAGGAAGGCATACACCGCCCGGACAACGCGGTTTCCGGCCACCCGCAACGCCGCCACCTCGTCGAGTGTGATGAGCCCGTCGCGGCGCGACTCAGTGTACTCATGCGCCAACTCGCCAAAGCGGCGCATCATCTCCAGCTGCGCCTGCAGCAGATCGCCCTCACCGGCCTCGCTCACCGGCAGCGGCACGAACAGCCCGCCGAACCCTGCGCACTTGGCCTCGATGTAGCCCGTCGCGCCCGTCTTCTCCAGGATTGCCGCGGCTATCGCGTCCGCCTCGTGGTCGGTCACCTCGTAGTTCGGCATGGAGTCGCTGAACTTGTTGTACAGGATCCCGGGGCTACGCCCGATCAGGCGCGCCAGGGCAGCAATACCGCCGGGGTAGTGCTTAGCGTCCGCATGCAGCGCCAGAACAGCGTCTGCGCGGTCAGGAGTTGCGTGAGTCATCTTGTTATTCCCTCAGTCCCCTTCTCGAAACATCACACCTAGACTCGCCTCAACCTCAGCCGAAAAAGAACGCCGGGCGGCACCGCCACCCGGCGCAAACAGCCGAGACGGCCGAGGGAGACAAGCATGCAAAACGGGCGGCGCGCCCCATGCGGATAGAATTGGAGATCTCACCCACCATGTTCATCACCACAGGAGCGCACCATGAGCAGCTCGATACCGTCCGTCGTGCATCCGAAGCGATTCACGATCAAGGGGATCTACTTCGAGGTCGTCTCGTTCGATCCGCTGACCGATCAGCAGGCAGCCAGGCTGGTGCAGGCGTTCTATCGCTCGCATCACTTCACTCGGAAAGATCAAGGCAAGGTTTTTCGGGTCGTGACGATTGCGGATCAAAGTCGCGCAGGACTGCTGTAAGCAGTGCCCAGTCAGCCACTGGGACCACCAGCCGCGACCCGTTGCGGCCGGACAGGACCTCGACGTTCTCGCGCCTGGCATCGACACCGATGGCGAAAGGTGTCGTCAGGGACTGCATGTCACGCGGCCTCGTGGTGGTCGACCTCGGAAGGCAGGCCGGCTTCGGCCATCGCCTTCGAGAACGCAACAAATCGACAGCCGACGGGCAATGCGGGCGCCTTGAATCCGAAGACAATCGAGCTGATCAGGACAAGGCAGCCATCCTCGATCCTCGACTGGCCGTCCCAGTCATCGACGATGCGACTGCAGCCGAAGTGCGCGGCGAGCGCCTGCGCGTTGCGGGTCTTGCCGCAACCTTGCGGGCCATGGATCAGGACGGTGTTGGACATGCGATTGCTCCTCAGAGGTTGTGCCGCGTCACGCGGCCTCGTGGTGATCGATCGGGGCATCGATCTCGACGGCCGGCTCGCCGCCCTTTCTATAGCCACACGCAGCGAGCAGCGCGGCGAACTGGGGGCGCAGGTCGGCCACGGTGACGGCGCCGGCGGTCTCGCGTTCGATGGCGAGCGCCAGGGGTTCGGAGCACGCGCGGTGGCCATGTGCGATCTGGCTGAGGTAGGCCGATGACGTGCCGACCTTGCCCGCCAGCGGCTTCAGCCCGTGCGCCTTGGTGTAGTCCTTGAGTCTCATGCTCAGAACGATAGCAAACGCTAAGCCCTGAGGCAATAGCAGCTATCAATTTACCGATTGCTATCGTCGTTTGAGAATCCCGAAATGCCAGACGATCCAACCCGCGAAACTCGATTAAGCGCTCTTCGTGAACTCGTAGAGTCTGCAGGCGGCCCGGCAGCGTTTGCCCGGTTGCACGACGGCGTCGATCCGACTTACGTTTCGCAGCTGCTGAACCGCCACCGCAACTTCGGTGAACGAGCGGCACGAAACATGGAGAAAAGGCTCGGTCTTCCGCACGGCCACCTTGATCAGCAATCCCCGCGCAGTCTTCCGCCTGCGGATCAAGAGTTCCTCGCCACCGTCACCGAGGGCATTGCCACTCACGAGCTGCCCGAGCACGTGCGCCAGGCGATCCTGACCCTGATCTCCAGCTCTCCGGAAAAACACTGATGCTGCGCGGACGCCTGATCCCGGACACCGAGACGCCGCTCGACGACGGCGCCACCCAGCCCCCGCCGATGCGCGCGAAGATTCGCCTGGACGACGGGCGCAGCGTGCAAGCCATCGTCAAGCGGCTGCCCCCGCGCGAACTGGCGGTCGAGTGCTTCTGCGCGCAGTTGCTCGAGCGCTGGGGCATCCCCACCCCGCCGGCCGCCCTGGTGCGCGACGGCGACGCCCTGCTCTTTGCCAGCCTGGACACGCACTACCCCAGCCTCAAGCGCCGCTTCGGCATCGCCTCCACGCTATCCGCGCCGGAACGCGCCGCGCGCGCCCTGGCCGCCGCACGGGTGGTGCGCGAGTGGGACGAAACCCCGCTGGTAATCGCCGCCGACGAGGCGCTGGGCAACCACGACCGCAACCTGGGCAACATCCTGTGGGACGGCGAATCGCGCAGCTACATCGACCACGCCGCGGCGCTGGACCCGGCGGCCAAGGGCATCAACAAGCTGGCCGGGCTGATGCTGGCCGTGGGCGCCGCCGAGCGCATCGAGCGCGCCGCGGTGGCGGCGTGCTTTACCCTGGCGCACGAGGCGATCAGCGCGGCGGCCGAGCAGCTCCCCGAAACTTGGCTAGAATGCCGAGAGGCGTTCGAGCAGTTCGTTGCCGAGCGCCTGCCGAACCTAGCCAACAGGGTGATCGCATGCTTTCCGAAACCGCAAAAGGACTTGCTCAGCCCGTGAAAGACGGCTGGGTGCCGGTTTTCTGGGAGCCCGTGGCGGGCACCGGCGAGCGGCTCATGGTCGGCGTGGTGGTGTGCTTTGCGGGGCAGATCAGCACGCACCGCATCATCCGCGACGACGCGCTGCAGGCGCTGTACGGCAAGGCGCTGGGGCGGCCGCAGGCGCTGATCGAGTTCGGCCTCGACGACCTGCGCACCGTGGCCGAGCACCGCGGCCTGGCCGCCCTGGAGGGCGAAGCCAGCATGGGGCTGACCTGCCTGCGCGCGCGCCACACCGAGCCCGAGAGCGTGGACGACGCGTTGCGCACCGCCGCAACGATGTTCTCCAGCCTGGCAAACATCGACCTGGTGGATGAGCAGGACGACACCGATGCGCCCAGCCAGGACGAGCAGGTGCGCCACTGGACTATCGACGTGCGCGAACGCGTGGTGGCCCGGCGCCCGGACCTTTCGGCCGGGTTCAACCGCCGCGCCAAGTTCTACCCCGACGGCGAGCCGGTGCGCTTCGGCTTTCTCAACGACCGCGCGGTGATCCATTTCGGGGTGCTGCGGCCAGTGCAGCAGCCCTCGAGCCTGCGCGATGCGCGCGCACGGCTGTGGGAGTTGGCCCGCGCGCAGGAAGCGGCGCGACGCCCCCACGCGGCGCTGCTGCTGGCCGTGCCGCGCGCCAACGACCCCGTGCTGGGCGACAAGCAGCGCGCCTCCGCGCTGCGCAACCAGCGCGAGATCGAGCGCGAGGCCGACGACGTGAACATCCGCCTGAAGCCGGTAACCAGCGCCGAGGAAGGCGCCACCGCGTTGCTGGAGATGGCCGAGTAAGCCTGGGCCGCGGCAAACGCGCTCAGGCCGCCTGCGCCAGGGCGAGGCGGATCTCGACCTCTTCGAACGGCACGCACACCGCGTCGTCGTCGGTGCGCTCGATGAGGTTGAGCTCGGCGAGCTTGGCCACGTCGGTATGCACGTTCGAGTAGTTGCGCCCGGCCGCCTTGGCGAGCGCATACACCGAGCATGGCCCCGCCCGCCGCAACACCCCGAGCAAATCCAGTCGCGCCGGCGTGACCTCGGCGAACAAGGCGCGCGCCGACTCGAAGGCCAGGTGGTAATCGGCATCGCCCCCGGCCGCCAGGTCGGCCAGCGCGGCATCGAAGATGCTGTTCGGGGCTGCCACTTCGATGATGGCTTTCATCGCGTCCACTCCTTCACGTCGTTCATGAAATCCGCCACCAACTGGCGCGGCGTACTGAACTCATAAGTCTCTTCGCGTTCGCCGACGTGGCGGTGGTCGCCCTTGCCGCGCTCGTTGTCGTAGCGCACCACGCACACCCCATCCACCACATAGGCCAGCCGGTACTTGTACGGATGCCGGCAGGGTTCCAACGGCGCATCCAGCTCCCAGATCACCAGGTGGATCGCGCTGCCGTCGTCGCGGCGCTCTGTTCGGCGGGTCAGCGGCTTTGCTTTCATGTATTGCATCTTAGCAATACATGACAAGAAAGCAATACGTACGCGCTGACGGCAAAATCTTAGCGTTTGCTATTGATTAGAACGATAGCGTTTGCTAACCTCTGTTCGCACTCACCGCCAATGGAGCCCGCCATGCAAACGTCTGCACACCCCTCCCCACTACGCGCCATCGCCGAGCGCGTCGCCGCGCTCAACCCCGACGCCGGTCTGATCGGCGCCGGGATGCTCACCCAACTCGTAACCGAGGCTCGCCGCGCCCTGGGGGGTGAGGCCGCAGGGGGTGGTGGAGCACCGGCCACGCCCACCCTGATGGCCCTGGCCGAGCAGACGCTGCGGCAGCGGCACGAATCGGACCTGAGATTCCTCGCCTGGCGCACCGACGAACTGGCAGCGATCGAGGCGGTGCTCGGCGGGACACCGATCAAGATCACCGGCATCACGCTGATGCAGGTAGGGCGCGATTCGGCGCCGGGCGGCCGTGGCCGGCTGTCGAACGACGTGCTGGTACATGCCGAGGCCATGGTGACCGACGAACCGGACGTGCGCGCCGCGCTGGCGGTGCTGCGGTCGTTCGGCAGCCCCCAGGGCAGCACCTTGTTCGAACACCCGGATGCACGCTGGCTGCTGTCAGTCCAGTGGCTGGACACCCCCATCGTTGTCGAGGAGATCGCAGCATGAGAAACCCCCTGAGCCCCATCGTGCGCCTGGCGCGCCACCTCCGCCTGCAGGCGGCCGAAGCAGACCTCGCCTACATGGAAGCACGCGGGCCGGCGGCGATCGCCCAGCAGCGCGCGCACGTGAACCGCCTGCGCGCTGCGGTGCAGGCGCCGCCCTTGCTGCCGATCAGCACAGAGGCAATCCGCCGGCGCATCGAACGCAACGCCAAGCAGGTGCTGCTGTGAGCCTGGACATGAACCCCTTCCCGGACTGCGCGGGCGGCCCAGACGAGCGCATCCCGGTAACCGTGATGCTGACCCCCGCCAGCGCCGCCCGACTGGAAGCGCTGACCGCAGACCTGCGCGCACTCGACCCCTCGATCGACGACAACGACGTCAGCGACGCTGTGTTCGACACAGGGCTGATGGCCTATGAACTTTCCTTGACTACGGAGCCCGCTCAATGAGCACCAAGAAAAACGCCACGCCGCTGCGCGACCAGATCATCGCCTTCTTGAGCGGGCAAGAGGAAGCCACGCTCAAGCAGATCGCGGCCGCGACGACAGAGCGCGACTTCCCGTCGCGGGTCACGACCGAGCTCAACCGCCTGCGTACCGACGCGGTCGTCGAGTGTGCAAAAAAGAAGGGCAAGAACGAGTTGTGGTACTGGATCAACTCCCAGCCGGCGGTGGAGCAAAACACCGGCAGCAGCGTAGCAGGTGCCAACGCGACTCAACCTGCGGGCGCTGCCGTCCAACACAACCCCGCACCGGTGCCTGCTGCCTCCCTCTCGGCAGAGCCGGCTGCGGTGGACGAACCGATTGAAACGGATCTGCGCCAGCAACTGGACGTGGCCAATGCCGAGCTCGCCTACGAGCGCAGCGCGCGCATTGCGCTCCAGGAGCAGATTGAAAGCACGGCCGCTCGGACGCTGGAATCGATCGATCCCGCAGGCTACCTGGTGCGCGCGCCCAAGCGCCCGCTGCGCACCTTTAGCAAGGCTGAAGCCGCCCAAGCGGCCGCAATGGCAGCCGCGCGCAACGGCAGCGGGCGCGGCGAAGTGTTCGCACTCGTACCCGTCGGCAAGGCGGTGCGCGGCGCGGAATGGAGGGAGGCATGAACTATCAACCGACCTCGCTTTCTCGCGCCGACCGCCGCAAGTTCGAGAGGGCGATGCGGCGCGCGCCCCGCACGTCCCGCCAGAAACCTAGGCGTGCCGACCTACCCCTGCGCTTGATTCCGTGGAACATCCACGGCGTGTGGGCGCCACTAGACCGGATCCTGACCAAGCTCGAGATCGACGGCACCGCGGAGTATGTCGATGGCGAGCCCAAGCTCTACGACCCGGGCACGAACGGCTGGCACAACAGCGCGCAGGCAATCCGCGGCATCGCAGAGTTCTACCAGGTCGCAGCGCGCCGCAAGGCCTGGAAGGACGTTCCGACCGAGCCCATCACCCGCTTTGCGCGTTTGCTCGAGCTCGACGACGAGATCACCCAGCAGGACATCGACGACGTCCGCTCGTGCTCGGCTGTGCTACGCAAGCTCGCCGGCTCGCTCACCCTGCGCGAGGCCCGTGCCTACCTGGACGAGACCTGCATCAAGATCGAGGTCGAGAAAGCGGGGCTTGCGGAGAGCGCAACATGACCCGCCGCCACTCCCCATTGCAGCAGCTCAAGGAAGCCAAGCAGATCGCCCACGACCACGGCCTCTTCGTGGTCGAGCGGCAAGACGCGCGCGGCGTTACCAACTACCTGCTGTACCGCCAGACCCAGCCCCGCAACACCTTCGTTGGCCGTCGGCGCGACATCAGCGCACTGCGCGCCATGGTGTGCAAGGCAGCCAACTTCCACTGAGCCATGCGCTCCCGCCCCACCCTGAAGTAGCGCCACCCCCGCAACACAACCCCGAGGACCCACGATGGAAACCACTCCCGCAGCACCCCTCTCGATTGCCCCCGGAACGCCCATGGGCGGCGGCTTTTACGCCGGTCTAGTGAAGATCTCCGGCCAGGTCTACGCGCTCGTCATCGCCCCCAAGGCCACGGGCGAGACCAAGGGCTCCTGGCACAAGGACTATGCCGATGTGCCCGGCGCCAAGCACTACGACGACGGACGAGCGAACACCCGGGCGATGGCTGAAGCGGGCTGCCCGCTGGCGGCCTGGGCTCTCACGCTCAAGATCGACGGCGTCGACGACTGGTACCTGCCGAGCCAGGACGAGCTGGAGATCTGCTACCGAAACCTCAAGCCGACAGAGGACGAGAACCACTGCTACGCCCGCAGCGGCATCAACCTGGCCGCACCCGAACTGACCCGGCCCTACACGCCGGAGATGCCCGCACAAACCACCGCAGAGGCCTTCAAGGAAGGCGGCCTCGAGGCCTTCGATCCGGCCTGGTACTGGAGCTCATCGCAGCACGCCACCGACTCTGACTTTGCCTGGGGTCAGCGCTTCCTCGGCGGCTACCAGGACAGCTTCCTCAAGAGCTACGAGGGTCGTGCCCGCGCCGTCCGCAGATTTCCCATTTAATCATTCATCAATTTCTAGGTGACCCGATGACGACCATCACCCTCGATGCGGTAAAGGCCGAGCAACAGCGCTTGGCCAACATGATCGCCGCCCTCGAAGCGCAGGCGCTGGTGCAGACGTTTTCACTCCCCGCGACCGAGATCACGTTGCAGCCCGGCGAGCACTACGCCGGGATCATCCTTGGCAAGGACGGCGAGCCGGACTATCGCCTCATCCTCCTGCCCGGCGAGGCGGGGAACGTGACCTGGGCGCAGGCCTGCGAATGGGCGACCACCGCCGGCGGAGAGTTGCCCTCCCGGCGCGAACAATCCCTGCTCTTCGCGAACCTTCGCGACCAGTTTCAGCCGCGGTGGTACTGGTCGGGCGAGCAGCTCGCCACCGACTCTGACTTTGCCTGGTATCAGCTCTTCCTCAACGGCAACCAGGACAACAACTACAAGAGCTACGAGGGTCGTGCCCGCGCCGTCCGCAGATCAGTGATTCATTAATTTAGTCATTTTTCATCCGCATGGCACTCCATACGACCCTGCCAATTTACAAGGTGGCTTACGACCTTCTCGACGCCATCACGGATCTCGCCAAGAACATGCCGAGGGACTTCAAGGCATCGATCGGCGGCAAGCTCCGGGACGAATGCGTCGAGATCGTCGTGCTGATCTTCCGGGCGAACACCGCCCGGGCGAAGGCGCCCCACCTCGAAGCCCTGATCGAGCGCCTGCAGGTGACCGAGCTACTGCTCCGGCTCGGCCGCGACAAACGCCTGATCTCCACGGGGCAATACGCCAAGGCGGTGGAATTGACCACCAGCATTGGCCGGCAGGCCGGCGGATGGCGCCGCTCCGCAATGTCGCCCGTTTCGTGATGGTCACGGCCACCATGACTGTGCGAAATCTTGATCTGGTCGCGCCGCTGGCCCACGAGGCCACCGCCATGCGCACTTCGGAGACCGCCGGCAGCAGCCGGGTCCGGTCCGGCGCAGTTTCCCCGCTGATCGGCCAAGACCTTCGGCGAGGCGACGTAGATAGCGCGATCGGTCGCAGCACGCCACCGACTCTGACTATGCCTGGAATCGGAACTTCAACAACGGCAACCAGAACAACAACAACAAGAGCTACGAGGGTCGTGCCCGCGCCGTCCGCAGATCAAGCCGCGTGCCCCCATGCGGGCTTTACGTTCGAGGCGCTGGCGGTGGCCTACTTCGCCTGCCGCAAGAACAAGCGCAACACCGCCAGCGCCCTCGCCTTCGAGCAGGACCTCGAGCGCAACCTCGAGCGCCTCTACGGCGAGCTCGCCGACGGCAGTTACCGCCCCGGCCGCTCGATCTGCTTCGTCGTCGCGCGCCCCAAGGCGCGCGAGGTGTGGGCGGCAGAGTTTCGAGACCGCATCGTCCATCACCTCCTCTACAACCACGTCGCGCCGCGCTTCTACCGGAGCTTCATCGCCGACTCGTGCGCCTGCATCCCCGGTCGCGGCACCCTCTACGCCGCCGAGCGCCTCGAGGCCAAGATCCGCAGCGTGACGCAGAACTGGTCGCGTCCGGTCTGGTACCTGAAGTGCGACCTGGCGAACTTCTTCGTCGCGATCGACAAGACCATTCTGCGCGAACAGCTCGCCAGCCGCATCCATGAGCCGTGGTGGCTGCAGCTCGCCGAGCTGATCCTGTTCCACGACCCGCGCGAGAACTACGAGATGCGCGGCGCCCGCGAGCTGCTTGAGCGGGTGCCGCCGCACAAGCAGCTCGCCAGCCAGCCGGCGCACCTCGGACTGCCGATCGGCAACCTGAGCAGCCAGTTCTTTGCCAACGTCTATCTCGACGCGCTCGACCAGTTCGTCAAGCACCGCGTTGGCGCGCGGCACTACGTGCGCTATGTCGACGACTTCGTCATCTTGCACGAGTCTCCGCAGTGGTTGAACGCTGCCCTGGCCGAGATCGAGGCCTTCCTACCGGGGAGGCTCAATGCCCGCCTCAACCCCGCGAAGACGCTCCTGCAGCCCGTCGATCGCGGCGTCGACTTCGTCGGCCACGTCATCAAGCCCTGGCGCCGCCGCACCCGGCGCCGCACCGTCGGCGTCGCGGTCGAGCGCGTGCGCCGGATCGACCAGGCCGACCTGTACGAGACCGCCAACAGCTATTTCGGTCTGCTGCGCCAGTCGCCGCAGAGCCACCACGACCGCGCCCGCTTGGCCAACACCCTGCGACGACGCGGCCACAGCATCAACCGCCCGCTTACCAAGACCTACCGCAAGTCTCGGAGGACCGCATGACCGCCCAACCCGCCTTCTACGACATCTCGCTACCGCACCTGGCGCCGAGCCCCACGAACCCGCGCAAGACCTTCGGCGAGACCGATCTCGCCGACCTGGCCGCCTCTATCCGCGAGCAGGGTGTCATGCAGCCGATCCTCGCACGTCCGTGGCCTGACGAGTACGACACCCCCGACGGCCGCGAAGAGCGCCCGCTGTACGAGATCGTCGCAGGCGAGCGGCGCTACCGGGCGTCGCTGCTCGCCGGGCTCGCCGACATCCCCGCTCTCGTCCGGCCACTCACCACCCGACAGGTACTCGAGGCGCAGATCGTCGAGAACCTGCAGCGGCGCGACGTCACCGAACTCGAGGAGGCCGAGGGCTACCAGCTGATGATGCGCGACCACGGCTACAGCGCCGACGAACTGGCCGACAAGGTGGGCAAGAGCCGCGCGTACATATACGGCCGACTCAAGCTCACCGCGCTGTGCGCAGAGGCGCGGCAGTTCTATCGGGATGGCAAGCTCGACGCGTCGCGCGCATTGCTCATCGCCCGCATCCCCGTGCCCGCCCTACAGGTGCAGGCTGCGCAAGAGATAATCCGCGAGGGACATTTCGAGGGCCCGATGTCGGCGCGGCAGGCCGCGACCTGCATCCAGAACCGCTATATGCTCGACCTGGCGAAGGCGCCGTTCGACCGCGCAGCGCACTACGTGATTACGGTCGAAGCCGGCCTCGGGGGCAAAGGTCCGCTGGGGCTGGTGACTTGCGTCGAGTGCCCCAAGCGCACCGGCAACGACCCCGAGGCATACCCGGGGATCCATCCAGACGTCTGCACAGACCCCAACTGTTACGCGGACAAGCGTGCCGCGCACCTGGCCCAAGCCGCAGCGCGCGCCCGCGAGGGCGGACACAAGGTCATCACCGGCGAGGCGGCGAAGAAGATCGCCCCGCACGGCATCTACGGCCCCACCGCCGGCAACTACGTGGCCCTTGACGAGAAGGACTACTACGGCGGTCATTACCAGACCGCACGCAAAGCGATCGAAGGGCAGGACGTGCAGATCGTGATGCTCGAGGACCACCGGAAGGGCACGCTCGTGCCGATGGTGGCCAAGCAGGATCTGAGCGAAGCGCTCAAGGCCGCCGGAATCAAGCCAAGCAAGAGCAACCGGGACCCGCGTGAGCTCGTGCGCGAAAAGGCGCGCAAGGCCGAGAAGAAGTTCCGGCGCGCGCTGTTCGATGCGCATCACGCGGCCACGCGGACGCAGCTAAACGCCGCCACCACGACCAAGCCTGCCCTCAGTCGGGACGATCTTGCGCTGATCGCCCGCCAGTTTTTTGCCGCACGCGGGAGCGAGACGAGCAAGATCCTCGCTCGCATGTACGTCCCCGACGCCCCCCCGCGCGGCCCCGGGGATTCCGAGTACCAGGACGAGGACTACCGCCGCTGTCGGCGACTGACCGAAATGATCGAGGAAGCCGATGCGCCGCAGCTCATGCTGCTACTACTCGATCTAGCGCTGGTGAGCACCTTGGACGTGCCAACGTACGGGGACGATATCGCCACGCCGGCGCCCTTGGTCGCTGCTGCTGAGCGGGCCGGACTGGACGTCGACCGGATTCGGGCATTGATGACACCCCAGGCCGGCGTGGCGATATCAGCGCCTACCCCTCCCCAGGCTGCGCCGGCGGGCGAGTACTCGGCGCCGACGTTCGAGGCTGGCCAGCGCGTGAGGATCCGGCCCGGCGCGTGCTGGGACGACGGTACGCCGATCAATGCCGATGATACCCCTGGGACGATCCAGGGCGCCGCCGGCGGCGATGGCTATGACGTGCTGTTCCACAATGGCACCCGCCGTCACTACCTTCCGGCGATCGCGCTCGAGCACGACGCGCCGGAAGCCCCTTCTACCCCTCCCCAGGCTGCGCCGGCCGGCGACGAACCCGCCCAAACCCAGAAGGCCAAAACGGCCGCTCGCGCGAAACAGGCTGCGCCCGCGCGCGCCGTGAAGCCGACGAAACCCAAGGCCCAGGCCGCTAGCGCGGCGAGAAGACCGAAGGAAAAGGCAAAGACCAGCGGCCGCGTGGCCGCGGCCGGAGGAAAGGGGAGCCCCGCGGACGAACTGCCGCAGTATCGCTGCCCGAATACCATGGACATGCTGGAAGGGACAGTATGAGCGCGCAGAAAAGAATCCCCGTTAACCCGATCTTCATGGATCTGCCAACGGTTGCGCTGGCGGTGGCACTTTCGGAGTCGACGGTTCAGGAGTTGGTGCGCCAAGGACAATTTCCACAGCCTCGGCAGATGTCAGGGCGCCGCGTAGGCTGGCTCGTGCGCGAGGTGCAGGAGTGGGCCGAGTCCCGTCCAGTATCGAACCTTCCGCCACCTCCAAACACCGGCTCGCCAAAACCACGCGCAGCTAGAGTGACAGCATGATCAAATTGGCTGCGCCAGCGCCTCGATGCGCTCCGAGAGCTGGCGCAGCCATTCAATCCGCTGTTCGTCATACTGATGGCGGTTGTACACGCCAGCCACCCCCGGAATCATGTGGCCGAGCACCGACTCCGCCACATCCCCCGGGCAGCCCATAGCCGCCAGCAGCGTCCGCGCCGACCGGCGAAGATCGTGCGGAGCCCAATGCGTCACCGGCAATCGAGCGCGCTCGATCTCGGGCCGCGTCGTGCTGTACGGCTGATGGTAGTAGACGGCCACCTGCACGGCCTTCTGCTCCGAGTGCGTTACCTTGCCGTCGCGCCGCTTGGCCGGGAACAGCCACCCATCTCCAAATCGTTCCTTGCGGCGCAGCACCACATTCAGTGCCCGCCCAAACAGCGGCACACGCAAGTCCGTCGCATTCTCATGCCGCGCATTCTTGGTCTTGGCCTTCGGGATCGTCCACCACCAGATCCCACCCGTCTCCTGGCGGACCTCCCTCCCCTCAAGCGCCACGATCTCCGCGCCGCGCGTGCCCGTCCATAGGTACGTAAGCGGTAACCGAGCGGCGTTCTTGCCTACTTCGAGCGCGGGTGGAGATCGGATCGAAGCGGATTGGCCGCGAAGTGTTGCTTCCACAGCCTTGGGGTGAGTTGCGCGACATCGGCGGCAGGGTGCTGGCCGACGCGCTGGAGCACATCGACCAGATAGGCATAGGGGTCGATGTCGTGCAGGCGACAGGTGGCGATCAGGCTCTGCGCGATCCCCACGTATTTCGCGCCGACCTCGGTCCAGCAGAAGAGCCAGTTGCGGCGGCCCATCGGCACTACGCGTAGCGCCCGCTCGAGGTGGTTGGTGTCGATCGGCACCTCGGGGTCGGCGAGGTAGACCTCGAGGGCGGCCCGGCGCTCACGCACGTAGGCCAGGGCAGTGGTCAGCGGTGAGCTCGGCAGTAGCCCCTGGGATTCGAACTGGGCGTCGACCCAGTCGAAGAACCGGTCGACCATCGGCTTGGCCTGGGCGAGCCGGTATGCGCGGCGTGCCTCGCCGATGAGTTGTGCCTCACGGATGTGCTGCTCTACCGCGTAGAGCTGGCCGATCATCTCCAATGCCTGCGTCGCCCGTTCGGGCTCGATCGACTGGGCCTCGAAGAATTTTCTTCTCGAGTGCGCCCAGCATTGCGCGCGCGTGAGCCCGCATTTTTGTGCGTAACGTTCGTAGGCCGCGTAGCCGTCGGTGAGCAGCACCGCCCCCTCGGGCGGTGGGTCGGTCCCCAGGGTCTGCGCAATGTGTTTGCCACTACGCCCCTCGTGATAGGCGAAGCAGATTTCGTCGCGCTCGCCATACACCGGCCAGAAGTAGCCGCCCTTCATCTTCCCCGGGCCGGCGCGCCCGGCCTTGATCGGGGTCTCGTCCATCGCCTTGATGCGACTTGCGCGGATCGAGTCGAGCTGGGCCGTAAAGACCGGCTCGAGCAGCGCGAGCGCCGCGTGGGTGAGCTGCGTGAGCCACGGGCGCGAGACCCGGATGCCGTTGTCCCCGAGCCGCTGATGCTGGCGGTACAGCGGCTGGTGGTAGCAGAACTTGTCGGTGATGAGCCCGGCGATGAAGCTCACGTCGGCGCGGCTACCGTCGATCACCCCGGCGGGGGCCGCCGGGCAGTGGATCGTCTGCGTGTCGCGGCGCTTGATGACCGGGCGTACGTACTTGAGGATCACGTAGCTGCCCGGGCGCTGCGCCAGGCGATGGCTCACCTTCTCGCCGATCACCTCGAACTGTTCGGCGGTGAGGCCCTCGGTCTCGGGGTTGGCGAGCGTGATCGTCTCGACCGGGACGCGCGTCTCGTCGAAGAACAGCGCCGAGTCGTCCTTGCTCTGGGTGAAGTCGGTGCGCGACGCACGACGGGTGTGTCCCGCCACGGTCTTGCCGGGGACATCGGGCTGTGTGTCGGGGATCGGCAACTCGCCCAGATACATCTGCGTGGTGTCGGGTGACACCACGCGCTTCTCGCTCTTCTGGCCAAAGAGCTGGCGGCGGAACCACTCAAGCTGATGCTTGAGTGCCGCAAACTCGAGCCGCATCGCATCCATGTCGCGCTGCAAGGCGACGTTCGCCTGCGCCATCTCGACGATGCGCTCGGGCGCCCACTGGGCGGCCTCGGCAAGGGTCGGAACGGGGGTGCAGTGCGGCGCGGGCATGGCGCGTATTTTACCGCAGAACCCAGCATTCATGCGGGTTGCACGGCGTTTGCGGGCAGTTGGAAACGGCGCTTGGTGCGGGCCGGCTCGATGCCTTCGAGCAAGAGTTTGAGCCCGGTCCAGTCCATCTGGCGCGTGCGGACCTGCGCCCAGTTCGACACGAAGCGCCCCTGCTCGAGACGCTTGGCCCACACGCAGAATCCGGTGCGATCCCAGTACAGCACCTTCATCTGCGTGCCGCGTCGGTTGATGAACACGAACAGCTCGCCCGACAGCGGATCGCAGCCGAGCGCCTGGCGTGTGAGCGCGTACAGGCCGTCGAAGGATTTGCGCATGTCGACCGGGCGGCCATAGACATGGACCCGGACCGCGCCTTCGGGGAAGAACATCAGCCGCGCGACAGGTGAAGGATCACGCCGTCGCCCAGGTCGAGCCGCAGTTCGAGGCGACCCGTGCCGCCGAGTTTGAGCGTGCCGGCGTCGACGAAGCCAGTGGCCTCCATCGCCAGCGCGGCAGGCTGCGTACTCGGCTCGCCCAGCAGGCTACGCCAGCGCCGGAAGCTCGACTCGCTGAGCCCCTCGCGGGCGCAGAACGGCTCGATCCCCAGGCCGCTCGCGGCAAACCGCGCAAAGACGGTTTCCCACTCCTGGCGGCTACGCCGCCGCCACTTGTTGTTGGTCGCTGTCGCCCTGGTCACTGCCGGCTCCTCCCTGATGAATGTGGGAGGGATTGTTCCGCGTGGGCGCGGGCGGGCAAAGAACGCCGCTCAGTGACCGGTTACATAGGTACAGCGTCAGCGCATCCTCCACCAGTGCCGTGAAGTTCGGCAACCATCGGACCAGCGTACCAATCTCCTCCGGCGACAGCACGCGCTTTGCCGTGCCGATACGCTCGCCGGCGATCTTCTTCCCCTTCGACTTGATCTTCCCGCGCAGGATCTGGCGCCACCAGTTGGGTACCGTGTCCGGCAGCCGGCCGGCGTCACTCGCATAGTCCCAGGCCGCACCTAGTTCGGAGCGCAGTTTTTTTGCCTGAACTGGCGCAGTCGCGGCGTGGTGTTGGATCAGATCGAAGGCGTGCGACCGCGTCACCTCCGCCGCCGCCATGACTCCGCACGGCCCGAGCATGGTGTCGAACATCCTCCGGACCTCATCGGCGCCCTTCTTTGCGCGTGACAGGCGGACGTAGCCCTCGTAGTAGTCGGTGCAAAGGTCGGCCACGGTGTAGGCGGCCTGGATCTGCGCGGCCTTGGCCTCTGCGTGGGCCTGGCGCTTTTCCTCTCGCGCCTGCTTCACCTCGAGCGCGGGGTCGACGCCGGCCTCGCGGGTGGCGCGCAACTCCTCCCACCTGGTCACAGCCGCATGCAGCGACATGGCTGGCCAGCGGCCGATCTTGGTCTGGCGCATGCGACCGTCGATCGGCGACTTGTACCGATAGATCCACGTCCGGTACTGCGCGCTGGCCTCGATGCGGAGTCCGGGAAAGTCAGGGCTGGTAAGATGCTGCCCCGCGGGGAGGAGCTTGATGGTGCGGGCGTCGAATGTCATGGCAGCGTAAGTTCTCAAGACCTCCGCCAGCGGCGTAACATCAGTTTTCGAAGTGCGGCGTAGGAATCGCTTAAAGAGACTGCGAAAAGCTACTCCGTAATGCAAGTTTTGACAATCGTTACCGGGCGTTGCTGGAACTAGACGCACGTACAGCTAAAAGGCTAGAAGCCGCACAAATGCTGGAAGAAAGAGAAGAAATCCAAGCTCAACAACGGCTTAGCGAAGCCGAAATAGCCGCCCACACGCCCATGATGCAGCAGTATCTGCGCATCAAGGCCCAGCACCCGCGCACCCTGCTCTTCTACCGCATGGGCGACTTCTACGAGCTCTTCTTCGAAGATGCCGAGAAGGCAGCACGGCTGCTCGACATCACCCTCACCACACGCGGGCAGTCCAGCGGCAAGCCGATCCGCATGGCGGGCGTGCCCTTTCATGCCGTCGAGCAGTACCTCGCCCGCCTGGTCAAGCTGGGCGAGTCGGTGGTGATTGCCGAGCAGGTCGGCGAGCCGGGCACGACCAAGGGGCCGATGGAGCGTGCGGTGAGCCGCATCGTCACGCCGGGAACGCTGACAGACGCCGCCTTGCTCGACGACCGCCGCGACGCCCTGCTGCTGGCGGCGAACATGCATCGCGGCGTGCTCGGCCTGGCCTGGCTCAACCTCGCCAATGGCGATTTTCGCCTCATGCAATGCCCGTCGGACGCGCTGCAGGCGCAGTTCGAGCGCCTGCGCCCGGCCGAGGTCCTGGTGCCGGACGGGCTCGCCCTGCCGCTCCTGGACAACCTGGCACCGGCGCTGCGCAGGCTCGCCGACTGGCAGTTCGACGCCGACACCGGGACACGTCTGCTCACCGGCCATTTCGGTACGCGCGATCTCGTCGGCTTCGGCGTCGAAGACCTGCCGGTGGCGCTCGGCGCCGCATCTGCGCTCTACGACTACGCCCAGGCCACTCAGCGCCAGACCCTGGCCCACGTCACCGGCCTCACGGTCGAGCGCGAGTCCGAATACCTGCGCCTGGACGCCGCCACACGGCGCAACCTGGAACTGACCGAGACCCTGCGCGGCGAGGCGGCCCCCACACTGCTCTCGCTGCTCGATACCTGCATCACCAGCATGGGCTCGCGCTGGCTGCGCCACGCCCTGCACCACCCGCTGCGTGAGCGCAGCGTGCCGACGGCGCGCCACGCGGCCGTCGCCGAACTCATCGGCGAGGCCGCCGCCTACGGC